>JAPLOJ010000404.1 GCA_026400795.1 Alphaproteobacteria bacterium | reverse complement strand
GAATGCGATCCGGCACGCCCATCTGTTCAAGAATGGCGATCAGGATCACGAAGGCCGCGAAACCGCCCGTATAGCCGGCATAAATCTTGCCGAGCGAAGCGATAAAGGGGTCTTTTTCCTTGGCAGCACCGCTCATGGGATCAATCCTCCTGCACGCCGAATTCTTCGTCGATCTGATTCTGGCGCTTGCCGAACCAGAAGAGCGCGACGACGAAGACGATCAGGCTGCCCTGCGCGGCCATGTAAAAGCCGAAGGGGAAGCCAAGAATGCGAATGCTGTTGAGTGAAGGGGCAAAAATATGCACCACGAAGCTGAAGAAAAACCAAATACCCAAAACAAGCAGCATCAGGCTGGATGTTTTGGCCCAATGGGCCTTGGCGGTGGCCTTATCCACCGCGGGGGCTTCCGTATTAGACGGCGCTCCCCCAGATTCAACCAATGGCATGAATTTGCCTCCTCCTCATGATCAGCCCTTGCGGACGACCTGTTTGACCTGCCCCTGTCACGTTTCTGCGTGACATGATTCGGGCATTTGACAGCCCGATTCAGCGCGGCGGATAACATAGCGGTCACATAGCTGCAACACGCTTTTTTAAGGATTTGGCCCCTTCATGCGCTACCTTCGCCAATTGCTGGGCCGCCAGCCCTCCCAGGAACCAGGGGCATTTGGGGCATTCCTGCACCGGCAGGGCGCCTTTGTCGCACAGAAGACGGTGCTGGATTATTGCCGGGTCAAGATCGGGCGGAATGAGAAGGATTTCTTCGGCAATGCCGATTTCATGGCCGCGCTAAACCATTGCCGCTGGCAGGTTTTTCTGACTGCGCAAAGCGATGTCATGGCGTTGGCCGAGGCTTGGCTGCGGCCCTTTTGGCCAAGGCAGGAGCAGCTTTTGCTGGAATGCCTTGTGGCGCTGCACGCCGATTTTATGGCGACGGACACGCCGCCGGAAGATGAAAAACAAGCCTTCGAGGCAAGCCTGATCGCCCTGCCGGGGCATCTGGCGCGCCTTCAATTGGCCGCGCCGCGTGACGCGCGGACCCTGCCCCTGCTCGCCGAGGCGCCTCTATTTGCGACCCTGCCGATCCATCCCGATCAAAGGAAGGATGAAGGCCCCGCGATCCGCGGCGCCTTGCGGTTTCATATCCTTTCAACGCAACAGGAAATGGAGCGTGGCTTCGATCCGGCCGGGCTTTCGGCGCAACTGAAGGCGGAACCTCCCACCGCGCCGTAAGGCCCAGGATAGGGCGATCAGACAGCCTGGATGCCTTCCAGCTACCCGGGATTTACTGAGGATGCGCGAAAAAACAATAGGAAATTAAACCCCCTCAAAAATCCAAATAACATGAACGTTCATTCATCTCATTTCTGTAATATTTGTAATTTACAAGAAATTTTCTGTTATTTTTCATATTAAGCTTAATTTTTTGTTGCGAAACTCTGAATTCCCAAGCATCAGACGCCCCTCTTCCCGCTGCGGCGCGGCGCCGATGCCTTCTGAGCGTTTCGGCAGCCCTCGCCCGGATGGAATGAGCGTCCCGGCATACCAACACGCCTATTCAGGCTGTCGGAGGCCGACAATGAACGAAGAAAGGAAGGCGTCTGATATGAGTGCAACATCAGCAGGCGGCGTGGCTGAGCCGCGGCCAATGACCCGTGAAGAGAGGAAGGTCATTGTTGCCTCCTCCCTGGGTACCGTTTTCGAATGGTATGATTTCTACCTTTACGGGTCACTCGCGGCCGTTATCGGCGCAAATTTCTTCAGCCAATACCCCGAAACCACGCGCAATATCTTTGCGCTGATCGCCTTTGCCGCCGGCTTCCTGGTGCGCCCCTTCGGCGCGCTATTCTTTGGCCGCCTGGGCGATCTGGTCGGGCGGAAATACACCTTTCTGATCACCATCCTGATCATGGGCGCTTCCACCTTCGTGGTCGGCATCCTGCCCACATCGGACCAGATCGGCATTATCGCCCCCATCGTGCTGATCATTCTGCGCCTGCTGCAAGGCTTGGCGCTGGGCGGCGAATATGGTGGTGCGGCGACCTATGTCGCCGAACACGCCCCGCATGGAAGGCGCGGCTTCTACACCAGCTTCATTCAGATCACCGCGACCGCGGGTCTGTTCCTGTCGCTGCTGGTCATCCTGTTCACGCAGCTGGCCGTCGGCCCGGATGCCTTTAAGGCCTGGGGCTGGCGCGTGCCCTTCCTGCTTTCGATTGTGCTGCTTGGCATTTCCGTCTGGATCCGCTTGCAGATGGAAGAAAGCCCGGCCTTCCAGAAAATGAAGTCCGAAGGCAAGCATTCCAAGGCGCCGATCTCCGAAGCCTTCTTCCAGTGGAAGAATGCGAAGGTGGCGCTGTTTGCGCTGCTCGGCTTGGTCGCTGGTCAGGCGGTGGTTTGGTATACGGGCCAATTCTACGCGCTGTTCTTCCTTGGCCAGGTGCTGAAGGTGGATAGCTTCACCACCAACATGCTGATTGCCTGGTCGCTGGTGCTGGGTTCTGGCGGCTTCGTGCTGTTTGGCTGGCTGTCCGACAAGATCGGCCGCAAGCCGATCATCCTGGGCGGCTGCCTGATTGCGGCGCTGACCTATTTCCCGCTGTTCAAGCTACTGAGCGCGGAAGCCAATCCTGATCTGCACAAGGCGCACCAGACCATTGCGGTGCGGGTGGTGACGGATACGGCGGGTTGTTCCTTCCAGTTCAACCCAACAGGTACGGCGCGCTTCACCGCACCTTGCGACATTGCCAAGGCCGCGCTGGCGCGTGCTTCGGTGAATTACAGTGTCGAAGCTGCCCCGGCGGGCACGGTTGCCGCGGTGCATATCCAAGGCCAGCAGCCGATCATGGGCAATAGCCCGACCTTCGCGCGGGATTTGGCGGCGGCGCTGACGGCGGCGGGCTATCCGGCGGCGTCCAACCCATCGGTCGTGAAAATGTCCTCGCCTTTTGATATTTTCCGGGAACAGCCGGCGGTGTTGATTGGTGTGCTCACGCTGCTCGTGATTTATGTGACCATGGTTTATGGGCCGATCGCGGCGGCGCTGGTGGAGCTATTCCCAACGCGCATCCGCTATACGTCCATGTCGCTGCCCTATCACATCGGGAATGGCTGGTTCGCCGCCCTGCTGCCTGCCACACGCTTCGCCATGATCGCGCAGACGGGGGATGTCTATTACGGGCTTTGGTATCCGATCGTGATTGCGTTGATGACCGTGGTGATCGGCACCTTCTTCGTGCCGGAAACCAAGGACCGCGACATCTACGCGGAAGACAGCAAGTAAGCTCCGCACCGGGAAAGAGCGTGGTCCGAGACATCGGATCACGCTTTTCTTTGTTCGGCGCGGCCTATCCTACCCGAATGGTCGCTTGCGGCGCCAGCCAAGCAAGCCTGCCTTCCGCGAATACCGCAACCGGCGCGCGGCGCGCTTCATCCACCACCACCACATCGCCGCGCAGCCCTGCTTCAAGCCGGCCACGATCCTGCAAGCCACAAGCTTCAGCAGGGTTGGCCGACACCAGCGCCCAGGCGCGCGGCAAATCCAGCACGCCACGGCCCGCCATAATGAAGGCTGCTTCCATCATGGCCGGCCAGAAGTAATCTGAGGCCAGCACATTGACCAAGCCACGTTCCGCCAATGGCGCGGCAGAGGCCCAGCCCAAATGGCTACCCCCGCGCACCACATTGGGCGCACCCATCACAACGGCTTCGCCGGCGGCACGCGCATCCGCCGCCACCTCCTCCGTAATCGGGAATTCGCAAATCCGCGCGCCATGGGCGCGGAACAGGGCGCGGCGTTCGATACTGTCATCATCATGGCTCAGCATGGGAATGTCGGCATTCGCAGCCGCTTCCGCCAAGCGCGAGCGCGCGGCTGGCACTTCATCGCGACGCGCATAAACTTGTTGTGCCAGCGCCATGAAGGCATCCGCCTTCATGCCCGCGCGCCCGGCATATTTCGCCACATCATCCAGATTGCCAAGTTTCTTCACAATACTCGGCGTATGATCATTGAAGCCAAGCAAATGAACATCGCCGGAAGCGATATCGGCCAAGGCATCATCCAGCGCATCAAAATTATCGGCTTCGAAGCGCAGGTGAACGCGAAGATCGGTGGCGCTGCCACTCTTCATGTCACGCAACGCTGCCTTCATGCCGCGCCAGGCGTCCAAGGAACGCAAGCCAGGTTCCCAGGAAAGCGTCACACCAAGATAAGCCGTGGTGATGCCGCATGAAATCAACTGCGCAGCGGAATCCCGCAAGGCGAGAGCGGCGGGAAAACCAATGCCAGGGCGCGGTTGGAATTGCCGTTCATGCGCATCGCCATGAATATCCACCAAGCCCGGCATAACCAACAGCCCTGAGGCATCAAAACGCCGCGCATCGCGCGCTGGGTTTTCGGCAATGGCGCCATCAGCAACAAACAGATCATCCGCCAGCAATTCAGTGCCACGCAGGGTTTTGCCGCCTTCAATGATCCATGCCATGATTACGTCTCCAAAACTAATTGCACGCGCGCAGCTGCGTAACAGGAAAGGGTCCAATCCACCGGCACGCCGGCGGGATCGGTATTCAGAGCCTCCGCAACAATCACGGGGCGGGAACGGCTTTGCATCAAATGCTTCGCTTCTTCAGGGCTGGGCAGGCGCGCTGTAATGCGCGTGGATTGGCGCCGATAATCCGGCACGCCGCATGCAGCCAAAGCCACGGTGATGGAAGCCTGAAGCGCCAGTGATTCCGCAAGCCCGGCAAAGCGCGGCAGTGGAAAATGATGCAGCCCCAGAACCAGCGGCCTGCCATTGGCAAGACCAAGTCGCGCCACGCGTAATACCGGCCGGCCACGACGGATGGAAAGCCCCGCCGCCACCTGAGCATCTGCGGTGATTTCAGTGATGGACAAAACGCGCCCCGCCGCTTCGCGATTCTGCCGACGAATCGTCTCGGAAAAACGGGTGCGCGGACCCAGCGGGTAATCCAGCACATCTTCCGCAACAAAGGCGCCACGGCCTTGTTCCACGCGAATAATGCCGCGCGCTTCCAATTCTTCCAAAGCGCGCCTGACGGTGTGGCGATTGACCGCGAAACGTTCGGTCAGCACCGCTTCAGTCGGCAGTCTTTCCCCCGGCTGGCGCTTGCCCGCGGAGATATCCGCCTCCAACGCGGTCGCGATCTGGCGCCACAGCGCAACACCGGCGCCGCGTGCCAAAACAGGGTTTGTCATTAAAGTTTCAACCATGACCGCGCAAATCCATGACATATCCGTATTGCACTAGGGAAGGCATCCTGTCTATAGGTCTAGACAAGTGACATGACCCAGACAGAAACCCCCTCCCCCCACGCTGCCCGGCAACATTGGATGGCGACCCTGGCGCGAGCCTCGGCCGAAGATCTCGCCGAAAGGCTCGCCACCCTGCCGCCCTTTCCGGAACCGGAGACACTGCGCGCGCCGGAAACCGGCCTTGTGATGGTGCGTGGCCGCGCCGGCGGTGATGGCGAAGCCTTCAACCTTGGCGAAATGACCGTGACGCGCTGCGCGCTGCGCCTTGGGCCGCATATCGGCCATGCCTATATCGCGGGGCGCGACCATGCCAAGGCAAAGCTCGCCGCGCTGCTGGACGCTGCCTTGCAGGACAGCGCGTTGCATCACGCTTGCATGCAGGCGGTGGTCGAACCGCTCGCCGTCGCGCAACAGGCAGCGCGCGCTGCCGAGGCACGCAAGGCCGCCGCCACGCGCGTTGATTTCTTCACCATGGCGACCATGCGATGACCCATCTGAGCCCCGGCTTCGCCGACCCTGTATTGGATGCGCAAGCAAGCTTCCGCGCAGTTCTGGAAGCCATGAGCCGCCCTGGCCGTATCCAGCGCATTGAAGCGCGCATCACCCCGCCCGCACCGCTTTGCACCGCCGCCGCTGCTGCGCTGTTGAGCCTGGCTGACTCAGATACGCCACTTTGGCTGGATGCGGGTGATACAGTTGCCGAATGGCTGCGCTTTCATTGCGGTGCGCCTATCATGCCGGAGATCGGCGCGGCGCGTTTCGCACTTGCCTGCGGCGCGGCACCATCGCTTGCAGCACTTGATGTCGGCACGGATGAAGACCCCCAGCTTGGCGCGACGCTGATCCTGCAAGTGGCCGGACTTATCGCGGGCGATGGCTGGCGCCTCACGGGGCCAGGCATTCAGCACGAACATCGTCTGCACGTGCTTGGCGCGCCCGCTGATTTCACCGCCGCCTGGGCGCGTAACCAGGCGCTGTTTCCGCGCGGCATTGATGTGCTGCTTTGCGCTGGCGATAGCATCGCTGCCTTGCCGCGCAGCGTCACGATAGCGGAGGCCTGATCATGTATGTCGCAGTCAAAGGCGGCGAGAAAGCGATCAGCGCCGCCCATGCCTGGCTGGATGAAACGCGTCGCGGCGATACCGCCCTACCGGAACTCAGCGTCGCGCAGATTGAACAGCAAATGGCGCTTGCCGTTGATCGTGTGATGGCGGAAGGTTCCTGCCATGATCGCTTCCTTGCTGCGCTTGCCATCAAACAGGCCAAGGGCGATCTGATCGAAGCGGCGTTTCTGCTGCGCGCCTATCGTACTACGCTGCCACGATTTGGTGCCTCAGCCCCGCTTGAGACCAGCCGCATGCGGCTGCGCCGGCGTATCAGCGCGACGTACAAGGATCTGCCAGGTGGGCAGGTGCTGGGGCCGACCTTTGATTATACGCATCGCCTGCTGGATTTCGCCCTTGCCGCCGAAGGGCGCGATGCACCCGCCACACCAGAAGCGCCAACGGATATGACCGATGTGCCGCGTGTGACGGAAATTCTGGCGCGGGAGGGGCTGATGCAGCGCGAAGCACTCAGCGAATCAGAACCCGGCGACTTGACGCGCGAACCGCTTAGCTTTCCCGCGTCACGCCCTGTACGGCTGCAAAACCTGGCGCGCGGTGATGAGGGTTTTCTGCTGGCACTCGGCTATTCCACGCAGCGCGGCTATGGCAATGCGCATCCCTTTGTGGGTGAAATCCGCGTTGGCCATATCGGCGTTGAAATCACGCCGCCCGAATTGGGCTTCGCCATTGATATCGGCGATATCGGCATTACCGAATGCCAGATGGTTAATCAATTCAAGGGCAGCCGCACTGAACCCGCGCAGTTCACCCGCGGCTATGGCTTGGTTTTCGGCCATGGGGAACGGCGTGCGATGTCCATGGCATTGGTTGATCGCGGCCTCAGGGCACGCGAATTGGGCGAAGAAGCGGATGCGCCGGCCCAGCAGGAAGAATTCGTTTTGTATCATTCCGACAATATCGAAGCAACCGGCTTTGTGGAGCATCTGAAACTACCGCATTACGTAGATTTCCAAAGCGAATTGGAAAACCTGCGCACCATTCGCCGTGCCGCCGAGGCCGAACTGCGGGAGGCCGCGGAATGACCGAAGCCGGCTACAATTTCGCCTATTTGGATGAGGCGACAAAGCGCATGATCCGCCGCGCCATCCTGAAGGCTGTCGCGATCCCTGGGCACCAGATTCCCTTTGGCGCACGCGAAATGCCGCTGCCTTATGGTTGGGGTACGGGCGGCATTCAGGTGACGGCCTCCATCCTTGGGCCCAATGATGTGCTGAAAGTAATTGATCAGGGCGCCGATGATACAACCAATGCGGTTTCCATCCGCCGATTCTTCACACGCGTTGCCGGCATTGCCACCACGGAAGTGACCGGTGAGGCGAGCATCATCCAAACGCGCCATCGTATTCCAGAAAAACCGCTCACGGAAAACCAAATCCTGGTCTATCAAGTGCCGCAGCCGGAACCCTTGTTCAGGCTGGAACCGCACAGGGCGGAAACGCGCAGGCTGCACGCTTTGGCCGATTACGGGCTGATGCATGTGCGGCTTTATGAGGATATCGCGCGGCTTGGCCATATCGCGAAAGCCTATGATTACCCGGTGATGGTGAATGAGCGCTATCTGATGTCGCCATCCCCCATCCCCGCCTTTGACAATCCGAAAATGCACCAAATGGCCGCCTTGCAGTTATTCGGCGCGGGGCGCGAAAAGCGCATCTACGCCGTGCCTCCCTATACGCCAGTGCGCAGCCTTGATTTTGAGGATCACCCCTTCCGCC
The DNA here is from genome assembly GCA_026400795.1 of Alphaproteobacteria bacterium. Classification (GTDB taxonomy): domain Bacteria; phylum Pseudomonadota; class Alphaproteobacteria; order Acetobacterales; family Acetobacteraceae; genus Neoroseomonas. The sequence continues at coordinate 305 of JAPLOJ010000404.1, read as the reverse complement.
CCATTCGCGCGCCGCATGCTTGCGCTATTTGCGGCAGCACAACCAGCTATTTGGATGAGCTGGTGACAGATGATGCAGGCGGGCGCGCCTTCATCTGTTCCGATACGGATTACTGCCAGGAACGGCAGCAAGCGCCGAAGGCAGCCGCGGAATGACCCTATTGCTTGAAGCCAAAGGGCTGGACCTGAAGTTCGGCGCCATCGCCGCTTTGGATGATGTGGCACTTGATGTCACTGCCGGAGAGGTTGTGGCGATTGTCGGTGAAAGCGGTTCCGGCAAGACAACGCTACTGCGTGTGCTCGCTG
>JAPLOJ010000366.1:16903-19662 GCA_026400795.1 Alphaproteobacteria bacterium | reverse complement strand
ACAAGCTGGGTGGAAGCGGATGGCGCGGCGCTCGCGCAAATCGGGCCAGCCGCCGTGGCTTTGGCGGAAGCCGAAGGGCTGCAAGCCCATGGGCGGAGCATCAGCATCCGCCTGAACTGATCAAGAAAAAAGGCCGGGACCATGATGAAAAAACGCGAATTGCTTACTGGTTTGGCGCTGCTGCCTTGGGCCGCGCCCGCTTTGGCGCAAGAATACCCCTCTCGCCCCATTCGCCTGCTGGTGGGCTTCGCCGCCGGCGGTTCCACCGATGTTTTCGCGCGCGCCATTGCGCCGCGCTTGCAGGCATTGCTCGGCCAGCCTGTCGTGATCGAAAACCGCCCCGGCGCGGGCGGCAATATCGCCACCGAAGCCACCACGCGCAGCGCGCCGGATGGCTATACGCTGCTGCTTGGCACCATCGGGCCGCTTGCCATCAATCCCACACTTTATGGCAATCTTTCCTTTGATCCACTGAAGGATCTCACACCCGTTTCGCTGATCGGTGAAGTGCCCAATGTGCTGGCCGTGCCGGTGGATCGGCCCTTTCGCAGCGTTGCCGATATCATCGCCGCCGCCAAAGCGCGCCCCGAGACATTGAATTTCGGCTCCTCCGGCATTGGCTCGGCAGGGCATTTGGCGGCTGAACAGCTCAATCTGATGGCCGGCATTCGCACGACGCATGTGCCCTATCGCGGTGGCGGCGCGCTTTTGCCGGAATTGATCGCGGGGCGCGTGGATTATGCTTTTACCACGGCGCTGAATGGCATTCCGCAGGCGGAAGCGGGCAAGCTGCGCATTCTGGGTGTGCCCAATGGCAAGCGCGTGCCACTTTTGCCTGAGATTCCAACCATCGCGGAATCTGGCCTGCCTGGTTTTGATGGTGTGGATTGGGCGGCGATGATGGCCCCGCCTGGCCTGCCAGCGCCGATCCTGGCGAAGCTTAATGCCGCGATGCAAAGCGTGCTCAAGGAACCGGAATTGGTCGCTGCCATGGCCGCGCGCCGGCTGGTGCTGGAAGCTTCCACGCCTGACGCGCTGGCGGAATTCCTGCGGCGGGAGACCGCGCGCTGGGCGCCCGTGGTACGCGCTTCTGGCGCGCGGCCTGACTGACGCATCAGCCCTTTACAGCAAAACCTTCTTCTTCCGCCGCGCGCACCACATCCGCGCGCGGTAGGTTGGTTTGCGCGACCACGCGCTTTGCGGCCAAATCCACATCTACCTTGGCGCCTTCATCTAGCGCGGTGATGGCGTTGGTCACTGCGCGGATGCAATGCCCGCAGCTCATGCCCTCAACCTGAAGCGTGATGGCGTCAGCCATTGCAACCCCCCTTTCCAGCGAGTTCTTCCAAAATCGGGCAATCTGGCCGCTCATCACCGTGGCAATGCTCGGCCAGATGGCGCAGGCTTTCCGCCATTGCGCTGAGCGACTTAGCCTTGGCTTCAAGTGCGGCGACATGATCCAGCGCAAGGCGCTTCACTTCCGCACTCGCCCGCGCGCGATTGCGCCATAAATCCAGCAGGCGCTTCACATCCTGCAAAGGAAAGCCAAGATCACGCGCATGGCGAATGAAGCGCAGCTCCGCGACATCGGCCTGCGTATAAACACGATATTGATTGGCGCCGCGCCCGGCGGAGATCAGCCCAATCGCCTCATAATGCCGGATCATTTTGGCGGAAATGCCAGATGCCCGGGCAGCGTCACCGATATTCATGACCGGGGCCTCCAGCGCGAAAGCAACAGCGCATTGGTCAGCACACTGACACTTGAAGCCGCCATCGCCGCGCCGGCGATCGGCGGAGACAGCAAGCCAAGCGCCGCCAGCGGCACGCCAAGCAGATTATAGCCAAAGGCCCAGAACAGATTTTGCCGGATCTTGCGCAAGGTCAGGCGTGTAATCTCCAAAGCCGCCGGCACCAAGGCAGGATCACCGCGCAGCAGCGTCACACCCGCCGATTGAATGGCGATATCCGTGCCTGTCCCCATCGCAATGCCAAGATCAGCCTTGGCAAGTGCAGGCGCATCATTGACGCCATCACCAACCATGGCGACAGCTTCGCCCGCTTCCTGCCAGGCGGCGATGCGCGCAGCCTTGCCATCGGGCAAAACCTCGGCCGCGACATCGGTAATGCCCAGCGGGGAAGCGACGGCAAGGGCAGCGGCACGCTGATCCCCGCTGATCATGGCGGGCTTCACGCCAAGCGCGGCAAGCCCGGCCACAGCGGCGGCGGCGCCTGTGCGCGGCGCATCTTCAAACAGGAATAGCGCGCGCGCTTCGTTGCCTTCGATCAGCCAGGAAAGGCTCTGCCCCGCCGCTTCACCTGCGGCTGCGGCATCGGCCAGGGCACCGCGGCCCCCGCCCGCTTCCAGCAATAATCTGGAACTGCCGAGCGCATAGCGCTGCCCGCCAACCACACCTTCCACGCCGCGCCCAGGCAGGGCACGAAAATCCTTGGCGGGCGACACCGCACCAGCTTCGTGCAGCACCGCCCGCGCCAAGGGATGTTCACTACCCGCTTGCAGCGCGGCGGCAATCGCCAAAGCTTCCGCGCGCGCAAAACCAGGCGCGGGATGCAAGGCGGCCAGGCGCGGCTTGCCCTCCGTCAGCGTGCCGGTCTTATCAAACGCAACCAAGGTGATGCGCCCGGCACGTTCAATCGCATCAGCATCACGCAGCAAAATACCGGCCCGCGCCGCCGCCCCGGTGCCCGCCATGATGGCTGCCGGTGTGGCAAGCCCAAGCGCGCAGGGGCAGGCAATG
>JAPLOJ010000366.1:15914-16840 GCA_026400795.1 Alphaproteobacteria bacterium | reverse complement strand
CGCGGCTTCAAAACCCACACCCGCCAGCAGCCAGCCCGCCAATGTCGCCAACGCCACGCCCAGCACCACCGGCACGAATACCGCACTCACGCGGTCCACCAGCTTTTGCACCGGCGCCCGAGACGCCTGCGCCGCTGCCACCAACTGCGCCACTCGGGCAAGCGTGGTGTCACCACCCACCGCTTGCGCCTGGATCACGAGCCGCCCATCCAACGCCATGGTGCCAGTTGAAACTTTTGTGCCTTCTTCCTTTTCCACAGCGCGGCTTTCGCCGGTCAGCGCGCTTTCATCAACGCCGGACCGGCCTTCACGCACCAGGCCATCCACGGGAATGCGCTCGCCCGGGCGCACCACCACAAGATCACCGATGGTGAGCAAGGCAGCGGGCACATCGCGTTCCTCACCGGCTTCCAACCGCCGCGCCTGGCGAGGGCTGAGGTCCAGCAGGGCGCGGATCGCGGCACCCGTGGCGCGCTTGGCGCGCGCTTCCAGATACTTGCCGAGCAGGACAAAGAAAATCACCACCGCCGCAGCCTCAAAATAAAGATGCGGCGTGCCGTGATGCGCCGGCGCGGTCAGCAAAAGCCAGGTAGAAAGCGCCCAGGCAGCGCCGGTGCCAAGGGCCACCAGCACATCCATATTGCCCGTACCGGCACGAATGGCAGCGTACCCCGCGCGCCAGAACCGCGCGCCGAGCCAGAATTCCACAAAACTCGCCAAGCCAAATTGTACCCAGCCGCCTGGCATCCAATCCTGCCCGAAGCCCATGCCGATCATGCCAACCAGAAAGGGGGCCGAGAAAAGCCCAGCCAGCACCACATCGCGCCGTTCACGCGCCAGCGCCCGGGCGGCGGCTTCTTCCCCGGCGTCTGTCGTGCTGCCGCGCAATTCATATCCAGCGGCTTCCACAGCGACTCGCAACGCCG
>JAPLOJ010000366.1:0-15840 GCA_026400795.1 Alphaproteobacteria bacterium | reverse complement strand
GAAGCTGGATTGACGTGTGCTTCCAGCACCCCAGGCACGGCATTCAGCGCCTTTTCAACCCGCCCAGCACAGGTGGCGCAACTCATCCCCCCGATCATCAGATCAAATCGCGCCTCGGTCACGCCATAGCCGGCAGCTTCAACCGCCTGCCTCAAAGCGGCGGCGCTGGCGCTGCCCTGAATTTCCGCGAGATCCGTGGCGGGGTTCACCTGGACATCCGCCACGCCCGGCACCTTGCGCAGCGCGCGTTCCACGCGCCCGGCGCAGGCTGCGCAGGTCATGCCTTCAATCGGCAAGGAAAGGCGCGGCAGGGTTGCGGCGGTATCGGGCATGGTGAGGTACATGTGGCGCTTCCTATTATGGGAAGGTCAAGCCTTGGGGGGAATTGACGAAGCCCTTAGGGATAGAGAGATAGAAGCCACACATGCGCGCCCTGATCCTTGCCCTTTTGCTACTGGCCCTTCCCACCCTCCCTGCGCTGCCGCAGACGGAGCCGGTGCGCATTTTGAATCAGACGGAGCTTTCGGCGCATTCCCTTTTCGCGGTCCAAACCGGGCGGCAGGATTGGGGGGCCAATCTGCTGACGCGCGGACCGCTTCAGCCTGGGGCCGAGTTGAGGCTTCGCCCAGCGCAAAATACGGGTTGCCGCTTTGACCTTCGCATGGTGCTGAGTGATGGCCGGGAAATCATCAACCGCGGCATGGATGTCTGCGCCGAAAAAGTGGTGGCCATGCAGTCACCCCTCGGCCGCCCGCCAGAGGCCACCGCGGCACCCTCCCCCACCCCCGGCGCACCGCCGCCAGCAACAGGCCGCGGGCGTGCTTCCACCGGCACCGGCTTTGTCGTGGCGCGCGATCGGGTGCTGACCAATCATCACGTTATTGATGGCTGCAACGCGATTACCGTCCGCACCGCCAATGGCCGCACCCTGCCCGCCACCATGCCGGCGCGGGTGGATGTGCAGCGTGATTTGGCGCTGCTTGCCGTGCCGAATGATCCCGGCCCAATTCTGGCCTTTCGCGCCAATCCGGTGCGGCGGGGCGAGAGTGTTGTCACCTATGGCTTCCCGCTGGCTGGGCTGCTGGCGGCGGGACCAACCCTGACCACGGGGGAGGTCAGCGCACTCGCGGGCCTTGCCAATAATGAACAGCATTTCCAGATCAGCGCGCCCGTGCAGCAGGGCAATTCAGGCGGGCCTTTGCTTGACCGTCAGGGCAATGTGTTGGGCGTGATTGTTTCCAAGCTGAACGCCCAGCGCATAGCGCAACGCACCGGCGATATTCCGCAGAATGTGAATTTCGCCGTGAAGGGCACGGAAGCTTTGGGCTTCCTCCGCCGCGCCGGCGTTGAACCCACAATGCGCGAAAGCGCGCCCACGGAATTGAGCGCGGCCGAGGTGGGGGAACGCGCGCACCCGAGCACGGTCTTTATTCGCTGCGAGAAATAGCTCCGGCGACTACTCGGGCCGACGTAGCGCGATATCGTACAACGCCTCACCTTCCAGGCAGAAAAACGCCACCGACCAGCCGCTAGTGACAGCGAATTCGCACACCGCCTGATGCACGCCAAGCACGCCAAAGCCAGGCCGGATGATGCGGGCGAAATCATTGAAAACCAGAAAGCCGCCCGGCTTCACCTTGGGCGCGGCGGCGGCCGCATCGGCGCGCACTGCATCATAGCCGTGATCGGCATCTACATAGATCATATCCAGGCTGGCATCGGCGCAGGATTGCAGGAAAGGAACCGACAAACCCTCATGCCGTTCCACACGCGGGTCGGCCAATACATCGGCCCGGCAAAGGCTGAAGGTGATATCGGCCAAATGCAGCTTTTCGGGTGCCATGATTTCCAAGATGGCGCGTGCGAAATCACCCTGATAGGTGCCGATTTCCGCAACAATGCCACCCTGCGGCAACCGGCGGAGCATTTCAATGCGGTCGGTGAGCAACTGGCAGCCTTCAAGCTGCGCCTGCGGGATCCGCGGCGCCGGCGGCGGCACAGGCTGCACCGCAAGGCGCCCAAGGCGAAGTACGCGCTTCACGGATTCTGGCAGCAAGCGACGGAGCGCCAATTTCAATCGGTAAAAACTTTCCCCAGCCACCAAAGCCCCCTGCCCCGCACAAAGCCGCATGTGGCACATTCGGGGAGATGGGTCGAGGCACAACTCTCGCCCGAAGCAGGATCAAGCCCCGTCTATTGCCTCAGCCAAGGCCGCGAAGGATTGCTCAACGGGCGAGATCTCGCCCTTGCGCTGGCGCAGCACCGCCTCAATCCGCGGCGCCAGCTTCACCGCCGCATCCGCTTCCGGGTCATGCCCGGCCCGATAGGCGCCAAGGCGCACCAGATCCTTGATTCCGATACCAATTGCCATTCATCTTCTCCCAAAACACCCGACATGCTGCGCGATACGGAGCGCAGCACATCCACCGGCGGGTAGCGCCCGGCCTCGGCATTCGCGCGATCAAGCACGACATGCCCATCCAGAATACCGCGCACCGCATCGGCCACGGGTTCATCATGGTCATCGCCTTCCACCAGCACGGTGAAAAGCGCGGTAATGGCACCCGGCGAATTATCCGGCCCCGGCCCGGCACGTTCCAAAAGCCGCGGCAATTCAGTGAAGACCGAAGGCGGATAGCCGCGCGTTGCTGGCGGTTCACCGACCGCCAAGCCAATTTCCCGCAACGCCAAGGCAAAGCGCGTCACGCTATCCATCAGCAGCAGCACTTGCAGACCGTGATCGCGGAAATGCTCGGCCACCGTCATGGCGGCATAGGCCGCTTCGCGCCGGAGAGGCGCCGCGCTATCCGATGTGGCGCAAACCACGACACTGCGGGCGAGCTTCTCGGGCCCCAAATCATCTTCGATGAATTCGCGCAATTCGCGCCCGCGTTCACCCACCAGCGCAAAGACAATCACATCCGCCGCCAGCCCGCCCGCCAGCATGGACATGAGGGTGGATTTGCCCACGCCGGAAGCCGCGAAAAGCCCAAGCCTTTGCCCGCGCCTGACCGGGGTAAACAGATCAAGCACCCGAACCCCCAAAGGCAGCCGCACCCCAAGGCGGGAACGCTGGCCCGCCGCCGGTGCCGGCGCATGGGTTGGGCGCTGAATAGCGCCTGGTGCCGGCATGGGGCCGCCATCAAGCGGCCTGCCCATCGGGTCCAGCACGCGCCCAAGCCAGGCATCGGAAACCGGCAGCGCCGGGCGCGGCGCCAGCGTGGCGCGCATGCCAGATGTCAGGCCCGTGAGCGGCCCAAGCGCAATCGCCTGCGCCTTGCCATCCCGAAAGCCCGCGATTTCCGCCATGACTGGCGCGCCAGATTGCGCGGTGATGGCGACCCGGTCCCCAATCGCGGCAAGCGGGCCGAAGCCTTCCAGCGTAATGGTCAGCCCGGTGATGGCGTTCACGCGGCCATGAACCCGCTCGCGCGGCAAGGCGCCCAGGGCAGCGGCAGTGGCGTGGAAATCAGACAACATCAGCGTAGTATATCACAGGCAGGGTTAAAATCAGCCCTGTCCTGGATAATACAACGCCACCGTATGCGTCGCCTCGGCAAAAATCAGCCAGCGTTCCACCAATAGCCCGGCGACGGCGCTGGCAGCGGCAAGCAGGCCCAAGGCCATAGCCGCGCCCCCGCCGATAATGATGGCAAGGCAAAACAGTAGCGCTGGCAAGGCAAAGCCGAGCAATAGCGCGATGCTACGCAGCTTCGCCGCATGCACACGGCCCACGCGAAACGCCATCTCACGCAGCAGGTAATTGCTTTCCGTATGCGGGCTTTCCAGCGGGCGCACCTTGCCAATGAAGCCAAGCCCCGTCGCGCTTTCGCGTGTGCTGCCTGCGGGCGTGGCATCCACACTCGCCCAATAGGCGCGCTTGAACATGAGCGCTGCCAGGCCGAGTGCCGCCGCCACCAGCGCGGGGAAGAAGCCACCACCCCAGAAGATGGCAAGCATCGCGAGCAGAGACGCGCCGGAAAAGCTCGCGAACAGCAAATAGCCCGGCGCCACCATGGGGTGATACCACTCCTTCACGGGCTTGAGCGAGGCATAGATCATGCCCGTGCAGTAAACCGTGACCGCCGCGCCCACGGCAGAAAGCAAGCCCGCCGGCAGCATCAGTGAGGTTTCACCATGCGCAAGCGAAATCAGGAAAACCACCGCCGGCGGAAAGGTCAGCACCGCCGCCACACCTTCGCGCGACAGCCAAGAAGTCCGCCATTGGCTAAGCGCGCGCCAGGCGCGTTCTGGCCGGCCAAGATGCAGTAGCGATGAACATAGCCCCGCGGCAATCAGTGCAAGGGCGATGATGGCGGCGGTCGCGCCAAACAGGCTGCTTGCCGGCAAAAGACCGAGCGGCTTCAGCACGCCAAGCCAGAACAACAAGCCATACCCAGCGCCAGACGCGACCGTGAAGAAAATGATGGAAGGGGCTGGTTTCATCGGGACAGCACCTTATCCATCCAACGCAGCAGCGGATTGGTGATTTGGCTCGGCAATGGCCCGGCTTCCTTTGGCGCAGTCTTTACCTGGCTGGATGCATTGCGCGGCGGCAAATAGCGATTGACGGGCTGGTAGCCCATCTCTGGCATCAGCTCATACCCGCTGCGTTCGGCGACAAGCTTGGAGACATCGCTGTTCGGATCGCCAAGATCACCGAAATGCCGCGCATTGGCGGGGCAGGTGGAAACACAGGCCGGCACGCGGCGGTCTTCCGGGATGGTTTCGTTATAGATGCGATCAACGCAGAGCGTGCATTTCTTCATCACGCCCTGATCTTCATCCAATTCCCGCGCCCCATAAGGGCAGGCCCAGGCGCAAAGCTGGCAGCCGATGCACATATCCGTATTGACCAGCACAATGCCATCTTCTGCGCGCTTGTAAGAAGCGCCCGTCGGGCAAACCGTGACACAGGCCGGCGTTTCGCAATGGAGACACGAACGCGGGAAATGCACCGTGCGACCTTCATCACCATCACCGGCTTCATAGGCATGCACGCGGTTGAACCAGACGCCTTCCTGCGCCGCGGAGTAAGGCTGCTGATCGGGCAAAGGCCCCATATGGCCGCTGGTGTTCCATTCCTTGCAATTCGTCGCACAGGCATGGCAGCCGACACAGGTGTCCAGATCAATCACCAGGCCAAGCTTCTTGGCCCCCGGTACAGGCGTGGGCAGGGACGTCATGGCTTTTTATCTCCTGCATTGAAGCGCAGAATATCGGGCGGTTCGGGCATATTGGGTGGCGGCGTCAATGCGCTGGGATGCGGCGCGGTGATACCTTCCTCACCGGCTGCGCATTTCTTTATGTTCACGCGCAGATCATACCAGGCGGCCTGACCCGTGATGGGATCGGCATTGGCCAAACGCGGGCCGGTTTGCGCGGGCAGCCATTCGCTGATGACGTGGTTCAGCAAAAAGCCGCGTTGCGCTTCCGCCGCATCAGGGCTCAACATCCAGGCGCCAGCGCGTTTGCCGATGGCGTTCCAGGTCCAGACCGTATCAGGGTTGACGCCTTCCATCAGCGTCACTTGCCCCTTCACGCGGCCATTGCGGCTTTCGACCCAAACCCAATCATCCTGGGCAATGCCCATGGCTTCGCCTTTGGCGCGGCTCATGTACAGGCGATTGGCGCCATGGATTTGCCGCAGCCAGGCATTCATCGACCCCCAGGAATGATACATCGCCATGGGGCGCTGCGTGACGGCCGAGAAGGGGAAGCCTGAGACATCATGCGCAACTTGCTCCAGCGGCGCATACCAGAAAGGCAGCGGGTCGCAGTAGCTGCGCACGCGTTCGCGCAAGGCTTCCGGCGGTTGCTTCGGGCCATGGCCTTCTGCGGCCAGGCGGAATTTCTGCAAGGGTTCTGACCAGATTTGCAAAACGATCTGATCGGACTTGCCAATCAGCCCCATCGCCTTGGCGTTTTCCAGATAGAGCTTGTTGGAATGCTTGAAATAGCTTTCCTCGGCGGAGAAATTGTGCCGCCAGAAGCAGCCATTTTCGATATAGCGCTGCAATTGATCCGGGTTGGGCTTGCCGACACCCTTCGCCGTGCCATCCTCACCCCGCCAACCGGCGAGTGGGCCAACGCCCGGCATGCGTTCGTGATTGACGATGTAATCTGCGTAATCCTTGAAGCGTGCGCTGCCATCTTCCTTGGTGAAGGCGGGCAGGCCAAGCCGCGCGCCCAATTCAATCAGCACATCCTGGAAGGGGCGCACATCACGATCCGGCTTCAGGATGGGCTGGCGAATGGCATCGCCGGGACCATGAGAAGACCCGATCGGGCGATCCAGAATGGAAATACAATCCCAGCGTTCCAAAAAGGTCGTGTCCGGCAGGATCAGATCCGCATAGGGCACGGTTTCGCTGAAAAACGCATCGGAATAGATCACGGTTGGGATGACGTATTCGCCGCTTTCATCCTTGGCCGTGAGGCATTCAATCGTCTCCAGCGGATTCATCGCGCTGTTCCAGGCCATATTCGCCATGAACATGAACAGCACATCAATCTTGTACGGGTCGCCCTTCGCCGCATTGCCGATCACGGTATGCATCATGCCATGCAGACCAAGCGGCGCTTCCCAGGAAAAGGAATGATCAATGCGAATGGGCGAGCCATCATCATTCACCAGCAAATCATCCGGCCCATGGGTGAAGGACAGGATATTGCCAGCAAGCGGCGTATTGGGTTTGGAATTCTTGCCCGCAGGGCCGGGGCCGGGCGGAATGGGCCGCGGGAAGGGCGCCTTATAGCGCCAGGAACCTGGCGTATCTATCGCACCCAGCAGCATCTGCAGAATATGCAGCGCACGGCAGGTGTGAAAGCCGTTGGAATGGGCGCTGATGCCGCGCATGGCATGCACCGAAACAGGCCGGCCCACCATTTTCTCATGCCGACGGCCCAGCGTATCAGTCCAGGGTTGATCGAGCGTGATGGTCTGGTTGAAGGCGACATCGGCCATCTCGGTCGCGATGCGACGAATGCGTTCCGCATCCAGCCCGCAGCGCTCGGCCACCGCTTCCGGCGCATATTCAGCGCCCAGATAGCGTTCCGCCATTAAGTGAAACACTGGGCGCGCCGTGCGGCCATCAGGCAGGGTGAAATCACCAACCAGCACGGGGGAAAGATCAGCGGCGGCGGCATCCATGGCACCGCGCGCGCGATCCCAGGCTTGCGGCATGCCATCGGCGTCCCGCACAAAAAGCCCATCATCTGCGCCGCCCGGATTGCGGATGACCAGCCAATGGACGTTGGTGTGGCGCACCAGGAATTCGGCATCCACGCGATCCGTGCGGAGCAATTCATGGATCAGCGCCATGACAAAAAGCCCATCCGTGCCGGGGCGAATACCCACCCATTCATCGGCAATAGCGGAATAGCCAGTACGCACGGGATTGACGGAAACCACCTTGGCGTTGCGCTGCTTCAGCGCTGCAAGCCCGGTTTTGATCGGGTTTGAATCGTGATCCTCGGCCACGCCCAGGATCAGTAAGTATTTCGAGCGTTCCCAATCCGGTTCGCCAAACTCCCAGAAGGAACCGCCAATGGTGTAAAGCCCGCCAGCGGCCATATTGACCGAACAAAAGCCGCCATGCGCCGCGAAATTGGGCGTGCCGAATTGCGCCGCCCAAAAACCTGTCAGCGATTGGGATTGGTCGCGCCCGGTGAAGAAGGCCAGCCGCTTCGGGTCTGTTTCGCGCACTTTCTTCAAGGCATTTGTGGCGATTTCCATCGCCTCATCCCAGGAAATCTCGGCATATTCGCCAGAACCGCGCGGGCCGATGCGCTTCAGCGGCGCTTGCAAACGCGCCGGGCTATATTGCGTCATGATGCCGGCGCTGCCCTTGCCGCAGAGCACGCCCTTATTCACCGGATGATCGGGATTGCCTTCAATATAGCGCACCCGCCCATCCTTGAGGTGCACGCGAATGCCGCAGCGACAGGCGCACATATAGCAGGTGGTGGTTTTCACCTCATCGCCGATCGGCGCCGAATAGGCGATCCGGTCCGTTGTGCTGCCGTCTGGCATACGCCATTCCTCCACTTTTCCAGGAAAGAGTAGCGCATGGCGGGGCAGCCCTGCAAAGGGGGTGGGGCGGCTTTGACGGGGCCCGCACCGCCCCTTAGCGTCCCGATCGAATTCCTGGAGTCCTGCCATGAAACTGCCAACGCATGGGCGCTATCAGCATAGCGCCATTCCCCATCGCCCCACCTATGAATGGCCCAATGGGGCGCGGTTGGCGGTGGTGCTGTGCAACAATATCGAAGCCTTCGCCTTTCGGGCCGGGCTTGGCAGTGACAGCACCGGCGCCGCCGCGCCGCAAAGCCAGCGCAATTACGGCTGGCGGGATTACGGCAATCGCGTCGGGCTTTGGAACATGCTGGCCATGTTCGATGAATATGACCTGCCCGCTGCGCATAATGTGAATGGGCTGGTCTTGGATACCTGCCCGGAAATCGCACCGGCGCTGATGAAGCGCGGTGATGAATTCATTGGCCATGGCCGCACCAATGCCGAACGTCAGGATATCCTGTTCGAAGATGATGAACGCCGGCTGATTGCCGAAAGCCGGGAGGCGATCATCCGCCATACCGGCAAGGCGCCGGATGGTTGGCTTGGCCCTTACATCACGCAATCGGCGACCACGCTTGATCTGCTGAAGGAGGAAGGTTTCAGCTATGTCATGGATTGGCCGGCGGATGACCAGCCTTTCTGGATGACAACACGCGCCGGGCCAATGCTTTCTGTGCCCTATTCCGTGGAAGTGAATGACAGCCCTGTTGCGATTTTCCGCCAGCAGGCAGCGCGGGATTTCGCCGATATGGTGGTGGATCAATTCGATGAAATGCTGGATCGGTCGCGCGATATGCCACTGGTCTGTTCCATCGTGCTGCACCCTTTCATCATCGGTCAGCCCTTCCGGCTGCGCCCCTTCCGCCGCGCCATGCAGCATATTTTGACGCAGCGCGATAAGATTTGGCTGGCACGACCCGGAGAGGTCGCGCGCCACGCCGCCAGCCTGCCCAAAGGCATTGTGCCGGGATCGGAGCTGCTGCCATGAACCGCGATCTGCCCAATTGGCGTTCTCTGCTTTACGTGCCGGCCAGCGAAGAACGCTTTGTCGCCAAGGCGCATGAACGCGGCGCGGATACTATTATTCTTGACCTGGAAGATGGCGTGGCGCCGGATGCCAAGGCGCGTGCGCGGGCCGGGCTTGCGGCTTCAGCGGCCAGCGCACGGCGCAATGGCGCTGATATTGTGGTGCGCATTAATCGCCCGCTCCGCATGGCGGCGGAAGATATTGCGGCGGCGGCAGCGGCCGGCGCGGATGGGCTGATCTGCACCAAGATGATGGGGGCGGATCATGTGCGTTTGCTCTCAGAACTCGCCGCCGAATCGGAAATGGCGGCGGGGCGCCCGCTGGGGGCGCTGAAATTCATTGTATTGATCGAAGATGCGGCTGCCTTGCGCCATGCGGATGCGATTGCCGGGGCTGATCCGCGCATTGTGGCGCTGGGTGTGGGCGGTGAGGATTTGGCGACCGATCTTGGCGCTGAACCCACGCCGGATGCGCTGGATTTGCCCAAACGCCTTGGGCTGATTGCCGCACGTGGCGCGGGGATTTTGCCGCTCGGCTTTATTGGCACGGTGGCGGGGTTGAAGGATTTGGATGGCTACCGGGCTATGCTGCGAAGGTCTCGGGCGATTGGTTTTGCCTGCGCGTCCTGCGTGCATCCATCTCAGGTGGCGATCATCAATGAGGAATATGGCGCGCGACCTGAGGAGGTTGCGCGCGCCAAGCGGCTTGTCGCGGCTTTTGATACCGCGCTGGCGGAAGGCAAGGGTGCGGTCGCGTTTGAAGGCGATATGATTGACAAGCCGATTGTAGAGCGCGCGAAGAAATTGATCGCACGGGCGGGTTAGACAACTGCGGTCATGCCGCCATCCACGTAAAGCAGATGGCCATGGACGAAGTCTGAGGCTGGGGCAGCGAGGAAGACGGTGGCGCCCACCAATTCCTCTACCTTGCCCCAGCGTCCGGCGGGGACGCGCTGGCAGAGCCAATCATTGAATTCCTGGTTCTGCACCAATGCGCTGGTCAGTTCTGTGTCGTAATAACCTGGGGCGACGCCGTTTACATTGACGCCGTGTTTCGCCCATTCGGCACAAAGCGTGCGGGTCAGCATACGCAGGGCGCCTTTGCTGGTGGCGTAAGGCGCGATGGTGGGGCGGCCCAATTCGCTTTGCACGGAACAGATGGTGATGATTTTGCCGGCACCGCGCGGCACCATGCGTTTGCCGGCGGCCTGGCAGCAATACCAAACGCCATCCAGATTGGTGCCCAGCACTTCGCGCCAGGTTTCGGGTGGCATTTCAACCGCGGGCATGCGGCGCATGATGCCAGCATTGGCGACAAGGATATCAAGCTGGCCGCAGCGATTTTCAATTTCGCTAAAGCCTGCTTCCACCGCCTTTGGGTCGGTCACGTCAAAGGCACAGGCGGTGGTTTCTATGCCCAAATCGCGCAAGCGTTGCTGCGCTGTGGCAAGCTTTGCCGGATCGCGCCCATTGATGATGACGCGCGCCCCCGCTTCCGCGAGCCCGCGCGCGAGGCCGAAGCCAATCCCTTGGCTAGACCCCGTCACCAGCGCGTTTTTCCCTGTCAGATCAAACATCTTACTCATCCGCGTATCACCCCGTCATCACGTAATTTCTGGAAATGCGCCGCGCCCAAAGCTGGTTGCAACACTTCCACATTATGTTCCCCGAGCTTAGGCGCAGGCCGCGCCAAAATCCCCGGCGTTCCTGAAAGCCGCGGCACCATGCCATGCATGGGTAGCCAGCCGTCTGGCATATCGGCATCAGGCACTTCGATCAGTGCTTCGCGTTCAATCGCGTAAGGGTCGCTATCCAGCATTTCGGTATCCATGATGGGGCCGATGGTCACACCTGCCTTGTCGAAATGCGCGAGGTTTTCGGCCAGGTCGCGTGCGCCGATGAAGCCGCCGATAATGGCATCCAATTCCTGCCAATTTTTCACACGGGCTGGGTTATTCGCAAAGCGCGGATCGGTGATCAGGGCTTCCTGCCCAATGGAACGCAGCAGTTTTTCCGTCATGCCTTGCGTCGAGGCAGAAAGGCAGACCCAGCCGCCATCCTTGGTGCGATAGGCGTTGCGTGGGGATGTATTGGTGCTGCGGCTGCCGGTGCGGGGCTTGCGTTTGCGCGTCAGGCGCCAATTCGCCACTTGCGGTTCCAGCACGCTGAACAGCGGTTCGAATAATGAGATATCAATCACCTGTCCCTGGCCGGTGGCTTCCGCATGACGCAGCGCGATCATGGCGGCAGCCGAACCATAAAGCCCGGCATAGGCATCGCCCATGAACATGGGCGGCAGTATCGGTTCGCGGTCTTCAAAGCCATTGATGGCGGCGAAGCCAGAATAGCCTTCCACCAGCGTGCCGAAGCCAGGCTTGTGGCGGTAAGGCCCGTCTTGTCCCCAGCCAGAAACCCGCGCGATCACAAGGCGCGGATTGGCGGCGAGCAGGCTTTTGGGATCAAGCCCCATGGCTTCCAGCACGCCGGGGCGGAAGCTTTCCACCAGCATGGCGGCGTCTTTGGCGAGTGCACGCACGGCGGCGATGCCTTCCGCGTTTTTCAAATCAAGACAAATGCTTTTCTTGTTGCGGCAAATGGTCTTCCAGCTTGTCTCAACCCCGCCCACGCGCCAGGCGCGCAAGGTATCGCCTTCGGGTGGTTCCACCTTGATCACTTCCGCGCCGTGATCAGCGAAAACCTTGGTCAGGATATTGCCGGCGACAAGGCGCGATAGGTCAATGACGCGCACGCCATCCATCGCCCCTTTCGCGTTGGGGTCGAAATTCTTGCGGTGCATTTCGGCCATCAGATCAATCCAGCTTGATATTGGCGGCGGTGGCCACTTCGCGCCAACGCGCGAGTTCAACGCGAAGAATTTCGCTAAAGGCTTGCGGTGTGGCGGGTGATGGGCGGGCACCTTCGGTTTGCAGCAGCTTCGCCATTTCGGGATCGCCAAGGGCGGCATTGGCTTCCGTATTCAGGCGCGTGAGGATTTCGGGCGGCAAGCCGCGCGGAGCAAACAGCCCCCACCAGATGTCGCTTTCATAATCAATGCCGGCCTCCTTGACGGTGGGGCCAGGGGGCGAGCCATCCGGCGCACCCGGCGCGGTATAGGCCAAAAGCCGCACACGGCCTTCGCGCACCACACCAGCCGCGCTTGGCATGGTGGTGATCAGCACGGGGATATGGCCGGCCACCAGATCGGTCACCGCGGGCGGCATGCCGCGATAGGGCACGTGGTTCATCTGAATGCCGGCGCGGAGGCAAAAATATTCGGTGACGAAGTGATTGATCCCGCCGGGGCCGGATGAACCATAGTCAATCGCGCCCGGCCTTTCGCGCGCCATGCGCACAAGGTCGGTTAAGCTGCGCGCACAATGAAGGGTGAGCGCGCCAGCAAGGCGACAGGCGTGAAATTCTCCAAAACCCCCCAGGGCACGCGCTGCGTGATGGAGGTTGTGGCGAAGGATGAGGAGGAGACCATGAGCGTATAGCCATCCGCCGGTGATTGCGCGACGGCGGTGGCGCCAATGGCCCCACCCGCACCGGCGCGGTTTTCAATTACAACGGGCTGGCCGAGGCGCGCTTGCAAACGCTCAGCCAAGGGGCGGGCGACCACGTCGTTGGACCCTCCGGGTGGGAAGGGCACGACGATGCGGACTGGCCTTGCGGGCCAGGGCGCCTGGGCAAGTGCCGGGGCGGCAAGCGGGCTTGCGGCGGCGGCCAGCAAAAGGGCGCGGCGGGGCAGGGCAGGGGTCATCAGGCGGTCTCCCGGATAGCGAAGACGTCACTTTCGCCTATTGTGGCGCTTCTGCGAAGCGGGCTTGCCCCTGTTCATCATGGGCGGCATTGGCCATCATGCGCTTTCGAATGAGGATTCTGGGTGGCAATGGCCGACGACAGGCCCTTTAGGGAATGGCCCTTGGATCAGCTCGCCGAACATGCGGCGCAGCATAAGGACGATCGCGTCCTGCTTTCCCAATTGCTGATCGAAACCGAACGACGGCCCGGCGCGCGCGCCAAGCTGATTGCGCGGCGGATTGAGAATTACCTCGCCAATGTATTGACCAAGCTACCTGGCCGCGGCGCCCCTCCTGAGGAAATGCGGCGCTATCTTGCGATCGCCGCAGAGGAAATTGCTGTGCTGCGCAAGCGCCTCGCGGATGCGGAGGCGGAGATCAAGCACCTCAAGGAAACGCCGGCGGATGGCAGCGCCCATGCGCGCGTTTATCTTACGCCCAATGCGCCGCTTTGGCTGATTGTGGAGGCGCGCCGTGCCTTTCGCCGGCGCTATCACCCGGATAAGCAAACGGATCCGGCGAAGCGCCAGAATGCTGAGGAAATTTTCAAGCGCGCGGAGGAGGTTTTTGAAAGTCTGCAGGGGCGCGGAGAAGACTAGATCGGCGTCTTGGATATTTAAGCCATTCGGCCTTGGATCAATTCCGCACAAAGCCGCGGAATATGTTGCGCGAAGGGAAAGAAGCCACGCCCAGCCAAGGGCCAACAGGCCGCATCCCAAGGGCGGCGCAGCGGCGCAACGCCATAAGGGTGTAAGGCATCCGCTACCCAACCAATAGGCGCTTCCGGCATCACCACCGCCTCATGCCTTAAAATATCGGGCAAATCATCAAATGCCACGCTTTCCGCAGGCACGCCGAAATGCCGTGCGGCGCGGCCCAAGCCATTTTCCAGCGCGCCTGCCACAAAGCGCTGCACCAGCGGCGCAGCACCAAGCGGTGATCGTGCCTCTGGGCAGCACAGCCCCACCACACGCCGCACTTCAAGCCCCGCCAGCGGCAGGCTTTCGGGATGGAGATCATCCTCATGCAGCAATAGCACCACGGGGCCGCGCGGCGGCGCGGGCAAGGCAGAGATCGGGCGCGGCGCGGGCGCTTCAGGTTCCTGCAAGGGCAGCGGCTTTTCGTTCAATGCGCCATGCGGGGCGAAACGCCCGCCCGTGTAGCGCGCGATATTCTCGGCCCGCGCCACGTAATGCTTGCCCCTGGAATGCAGCCCCGCCACCCAGCGCCAGGACAGCGTATTGGACGCCGCATCCCCATCCAGCAAATGCCGCAAAAAGAAATCCGCGCCCAATTCCCAAGGCAGGCGCAGGGTAAAAATCCAAATACTCGCAAACCACATGCGCGCGTGGTTGTGCAGATACCCAGTTTCGATCAGCTCCTGCACCCAGGCATCGAAACAGGCGATGCCTGTTTGGCCGGTGACTGCAGCTTGATAGCCCTCAGGCGGCGCCTGCACGCCGGCCGCGACTCGGGCGCGATACGCATCCCAAACGGCTGGGCGTTGCACGAGCCAGCCCTTCCAATAGCTCCGCCAGAAAACCTCCTGGATGAATTTATCGGCAACCTCCGCGCCATGGGCAGCGATGGCAGCGGATAGGACTTCCTGCTCGGTGATCAGGCGATGGCGGATATAGGGAGAAAGCGCTGAGACATGGGCTGGCTTGCCGGGGCCAGGGTCGAAATTGCGCCCTTCAGCATAGGCACGGCCCATCAAGGGCGTGAAAGCCGCCAAACCTTCAAGGGCAGCGGTGCGACTTGGCAGCATGGCGGCGGAACGGCAAGGGCCAGGCGGCCCTTGCCACAAGACTTACAGCTTTTCGACCTGGCCGTATTCCAGATCCACCGGCGTTGAGCGGCCGAAGATGGAAACGCTCACCTTCAGGCGGCCCTTTTCTTCATCCACTTCCTCAACCACACCATTGAAGGAGGTGAAGGGACCATCGGCCACGCGCACCTGCTCACCAACTTCATAGACCACGGCGGGCTTGCGGGGCTTGTCCACGCCTTCCTGCACCTGCTTGAGCAAGCGCTCAGCTTCTGCGGCCGGCACGGGCTGGGGCTTGTTGCGTGCGCCAAGAAAGCCAGTGACCTTTGGCGTGTCCTTCACCAAATGCCAGGCATCATCAGTCATTTCCATCTTCACCAGCACATAGCCGGGGAAGAATTTGCGGTCCGTATCCACCTTCTGGCCGCGCCGCACCTCAACCACCTGTTCGGTCGGCACCAGCACTTCGTCGAACTTGTCCGCCAGGCCCTTTTGCGCAGCCTGTTGCTTGATCTGCTCGGCGATCTTGCGCTCGAAGCCAGAATAGACATGCACGACATACCATTTCTTATCGGCCACGGTGCCGTACCTCCTTAAAACCTTACTCAGCCGATACCAAAGACCAGCCGCATGGCCAACTGAATTAGCTGGTCAACAACCAGAAAGAAAATCGCAGCCAAGGTCGAAAGCCCCAGCACCAGCCCTGTGGTGATGAGGGTCTCCTTACGCGACGGCCAGGTAACCCTGGAGGCTTCCTGACGGACTTCCCGAACGAATTGCGCGGGATCGAGCTTGGCCAATGTCAGTTCCCCTGAAAAACATCACCGGGCGGCAGCCTTGTCAGACCCCCACCCGGACATGAACTAAAAGTGGCAAGGGTGGAGGGTCTCGAACCCCCAACCTCCGGTTTTGGAGACCGGCGCTCTAGCCAATTGAGCTACACCCCTAAAGACGGCCTGGAAGGAAAACATCCTAGCCGCAGTATTGAAGGGCGGAAAGGCCAAAACCCCGCCGCCCCCAAGCTATCTTACACCGTGATCTTGGCGACAACGCCGGCACCGACGGTGCGGCCACCTTCGCGAATGGCGAAGCGCAAGCCTTCATCCATCGCGATCGGTGCAATCAATTCCACATCCATCGACACATTGTCACCCGGCATCACCATC
>JAPLOJ010000317.1 GCA_026400795.1 Alphaproteobacteria bacterium | reverse complement strand
TTGCCAGTAAGTTGCGCCCCGCCCAGGGTCGTGAAGTTACCGCTGGCGCCGCTGACGCCACCCGTTACAGAGAGGCCGCCCCCAGTGATCCCGCCCGTCCCGCCATGGAGCTGGATGGACGAACCTACCGTCACGTTGCCAGGTACAGCCAGGTTGTTTCCGGCTCCAGTAATGGTTACGTTAGTTGTTGCGGAGCCGCCGGGGGGCCCCCCACTATTCACAAGCACATTCGACTGCGCCTTGGCGGCGCCGATGGGTAGAGCAATCACGCCCATTAGGGCCAAGCCAGATACTCCGGCCAATAGCGTCGCGCGGAAAGAAATGCGATGTCGATTCCTCAACATTTCAAGCCCCCTTTATTTGTTGTTTTTAGCACTAGCTCCTGAATGACATCATTCAGTTACTAATCGGACAGGCTTTGCTTGGTGAAAAATATTTACCATTTCGATCTTAGTGTCAAGAAATATTTACTATTTTTTGGTTTCACAGAGATAAAATTATTTTTGACCCAAACCTTGGCCGAGAACACGGGCGCCTGATCCGAGGCTTTTGGCGGCCGATGGGCGCGCGGTATCCCTCAACAGTCAGGTTGCGTCGCCCATAGCGTTGCAGAGTATTTTCAAGCCAAGTGGTTACACTTGGCGGCTCGGAAAATGCGATCAAACAAACAAGCATTTTCAAGCCAAGTGGTTAATTTTGGTGGCTCAGAAAATGCGACCAAACAAACAAGCATTTTCAAGCCAAGCGGTCACACTTGGCGGCTCAGAAAAAACGTTCAGAATAGCGTTTAGGGCGTTTCACATGAACGAATGTGAACGGGAACCATTTCAAGGAAAGGTAGAAATAGCCATGAAACCCAGGATTTCCCGCCGTGCGCTGACGGGTGCCGCGATTGGCCTGCTCGGCGCGCCCGCGCTGGTCCGCGCGCAGGATGCCTTCCCCAATCGGCCCATCACGCTGGTGGTGCCATCGCCCGCTGGTGGTGGAACGGATTTCAGCGCCAGGCTGATCGCCGATCAGCTTGGCCGCGCTTTGGGCGGTTCCATGGTGGTGGAAAACCGCCCGGGCGGGAATGATGTGGTGGGCCTCACTTCCGTGCTGCAAGCGCGCCCAGATGGCCATACGCTGCTTTGTGGCTATTGCGGCACCATGACAGGGCGGGTCGCGGTTGGCACGCTTGGCGGCATTGTTCCGGCACGCGATTTCATCCCCATTGGACAGATCACCGATACGCCGCAGCTTTTCGTGACACACCCTTCCGTGCCGGTCGCGTCGATGCGTGAGTTCATCGCCTATGCCAAGCAAAGACCAGGCGATCTGACTTATGCGTCCGCCGGTGTTGGGTCCATGCATCATCTGGGCGCGGAATTGCTGAAGCTGCGCGCTGGCATTGACATGCTGCATGTGCCCTATCGCGGCACCGGAGAAACCATCCGAGATTTGATTGCGGGGCGCGTGCATTTCTACATGAATTCCCCGCCGCCACTCACGCCGCTGGTCGCGGATGGCAAGCTGCGCGCGCTTTGCGTCAGTTCCAATGAACGCCATCCCGGCATGCCGAGTATTCCCTCGGCCAAGGAAGAAGGGCTGGCTGACCTCGACCTCAATGTCTGGTTCAGCTTGTTCGCGCCGCGCGGCACGCCGGAACCGGTGGCGCGGCTGCTTGCACAGAAATTGAATGAGGTGCTGGCCGATCCCGCCATCCGTAAACGCGCCTTTGATGCCGGCGCGCTGGTGGTGCCTTCCTCGTCGGAAGCCTTGGCCGCGCGCATGGAACGCGAAACGGCAGCCTGGGCCGATGTGGTGCGGGCGGCCAAAATCATCGCCGGTTAAGGTTTTTGGCGCTCGAAACACGGCCCTTCACTAAGGTTTAATGAAGCCAAGCGAAAATGCCGTTAGGTGATCCACCCTGGATCACCTTATGGTGGACCATGCCGATTCCAAGCTACGCCGATGCCGTGCGCTATGTGCGCCGCCAGCCGCGGATCAACACCAGCACCCTGGCTGATGGCCTTGGTGTGCGTTGGAGCCTTGCGCTCGATTATCTGGAACGGATGGAACGTTCCGGCGTGGTTGGCGCGATTGAAGATGATGGCTGGTGGCCCGTCGCGCGCAGCAAAGATCCGCCAATCGCCCGCAAACCCGGCACGGCCGACCCCGGCAAAGGGGCCACGCTGCGCCGGGGCAGCCCGCCCGCGCCCGAAAAACCGCTAGAAACCGCTGCCCTGCCACCGCCGCCCAGCAATGACCAGCAGCAAGTGATGGACAAGCTGCGCGAAGCAGCCCGCGTGCTGATGGCCGAACGCGAAAACATGCAAAAGCTCCGCGATGCCTGCCGGCTACTGATCGCGGAACGGGAAGCCTGGAAGCGCCGCGCCTTGGCCGCTGAGGCGCGCATGCTGACCGAAGAGGCCGATGAAATGGACCGCCAGCGTTTTGGTGCTCTGCGCCGCGTGCTCGCGCGCGAATTGCACCCGGATTACGCGCCGGCGGATCGCGGCGATATGTCGCTCCGTGAAGCGCTGTTCAAATCCATCTGGCCGAAGGTGGAACAGATTGAGCGCAAGGGGCGGTCTGGTTAACCCGAATTATCTACCCAACCAACGGGCCAAACGTTCCGACGCCGCCGCCATATCCGCTTCGCGCCCGCAATAGGAAAAGCGCAAAAAGCGCCCGCCGCGCCCCCGGTCAAAATCAAGCCCGGTGGTGGCGGCAATCCCGGCACCTTCCAGCATGGCAGCCGAAAACGCCGCGCTATCATTGGTGAGTGCGGAGACATCGCACCAAAGATAGAAAGCACCATCAGCCGCCGCGATCCGATCAAACCCCGCGCGCGGCAGGCCAGCCAGCAGCACGGCGCGGCTCCGCGCATAGGCGGCCTTGTTGCCTTCCAGTTCTTCGCGGCAATCCATGGCGGCTTCCGCCGCAACCTGGGCGATATGAGGTGCGCTGATGAACATGTTTTGCGCCAGGCATTCTACCGGGCGGATCAAATCTTCAGGCAGCAGCAGCCAGCCGATGCGCCAGCCGGTCATGGACCAATATTTGGAAAAACTATTCACCACCGCGGCGCTATCGCTGAAGGCTGCCGCGCTGCTTTCGGCAACCGTGCCCCAGCTCAGCCCGTGATAGATTTCATCGCTGATCAGCCGCACCCCTTCGGCATGGCACCAGCGGGCGATGGCGGCCAATTCATCTGGCGCCAGCATGGTGCCGGCGGGGTTGCAGGGGCTGGCGATGATCAGCCCAGCCGGGCGCGGGTCCAGCTTTTCGAGCATTGCAACAGTCGGTTGGAACCGCGTTGTCGCATCGCATTCCAGCAATTGCGGGCGCATCCCCAGCGCTTGCAGGATATTGGCATAGGGCGGGTAAAAGGGAGCGGCCATGGCAACGGCATCGCCTGGGTCAAAGGCTGCCAGAAAGGCCAGCGGAAAAGCGCCCGATGCGCCCATGGTGACCGCAATGCGCCGCGCCGGCACAACCAACCCGTAATGATCCAAATAATGCCGCGCGATACGTTCGCGGAGTGACACCAGCCCAAAGGCTTCCGTATAGCCAAGCGGCGCGTCGGAATTGAGTGCGCGGATCGCAGCCTCAGCCGCGCCACGCGGGGCGCCGGTGCTGGGTTGGCCGACCTCCATGCGGATGATCCCGGGTGCGCCGGGCGGCAGGCTGGCGGCGCGCGCATTGGCCGCCGAAATCACATCCATCACCAGGAAGGGCGGTGCCTCAGCCCCGCGACCGGTCTTGAGCGCCATGATCAGCGCCCAAAGCTGCCAAGCGCAACGCCACCACCGCGCGAATCAACAGCGCCGATGCAAGTGGGACCATTGGTAGGCACCAGCCCGGCGCAGGAAATGGTCACGCCTCGGCCTGGCGCCGGCACCCCGGCAAAGGGGTCGGCTGGGCCACCCCGGCGCTGCACAGCGGCCAAAGGCATGGCGGTTGCGGCCAAGGCAGCCTGCCCGCCACTGCCGGAAGCAGCGGCTCGGAAGCGGCGCAAATCAGGCCGTGCCAGAATCGCAACCGGCAAGGGGGCAGCCTGCACCTGGCCGATGCCCGGTGCGGCGGCCAGCAAAATGCCGGTGCCCGGCACCACGCGGCCCGTGCCGAACAGATTGTTCATGCTGAAGGCGCAGGAAACCGCATTGCCTTCGCGGTCCAGCGTGATCAGCGAAGCCCCGGCCCCGGACCCGGCGCTGGTGTCAGCCCCCGGCGTCTGCCCCGCCGTGGCTGCCTGTAGGGCGCCTGCCATGCCGGGTGACGCATCGGTGCTGAGCAACACCAGATCCGACCCCAAGGGTGGCGCGGAGTTCTGCCTCGGTCAGACCGCCGCCGGACATGACAGAGCCCTCCACCAGGCGCTCCGCCAGACTGCCTTGATAAAGATCGCCGATGCCAAGCGCCGAGGCACGAAGCTGCGCCAGGGTGGCACTCAAATCCGGCTGAGTAATGCGGTCGCCGAGTTTCAGCACCCCACCCCCGGCACGGCCAAAAACCTGCCGGGCGCTCGGGTCCGCGAGCAAGGGTCCGGCCACCACCGCCAGGTCATCGGCCAATGTGCGGCTGATTTCTGTCCCCAACCGCGCCAAATCCTCGGCGGGGCGGATCAGATCCTCGATCTTGAAGCGACCGGCATTCACATGCAGTGCGAAAAGACCCCGCGCCATGGCGGGGAGTGCGGCAGGACGGTCGGTGCCCGCCGGCAGATCGGTCCGCCCGCCAGCGGGGAAGACGATGGCGCGCGCCACACCGCGCTGCGCATCCAACACCACGCAAGCGCCGCCGCCGCCAAGCCCAGCGCGGGAGGGCAGCGTGACCGCCAAAGCGAAGGCGCCTGCCACCGCGGCATCAACTGCCGAGCCACCACTCGAGAGAATATCGCGCGCCACAATCGCCGCGCGCGGTTCATCCGCGGCCACACCGCCCAGGAAGCCAGTCACATGGCCCGGCGTGCCAAAGGGGATTGCGGATCGGCCCGTGACGGCATCAACCGTGCGATCCACGGAGGATTCCACCGTCTGGCAAGCCGCCAAGGCCAGGCCAAGCCCAATGCCGAACCAAGCCCGCCCCAGTTTCATCCTGCCGCTATGCTGCATCATACGGTTATTCTTTCTGACTGGCCGCGCCAGCAGGCGCGTCACTGATAGGGATTAGCATAGAAGTGGCCGAGTCCAAGGGTGGGGGTGAGAGAATCGCGGCTTGCCTCATGGCCCGAGCCGGGCTTGGTTAGGTGCTAACGCAACGCCGGAACCCATAACCATGCAAAGACGCCTGCTGCTTACCGCCTTCGCCGCAACCCTGGCCGGGCCTGCTTTGGCCCAGGGCTTCACGGAAGCGCAGCGCGCCGAAATCCTGGCCATTCTGCGTGATGCGCTGCGCCGCGACCCCAGCTTGCTGCGGGAGGGTTTGGGCGCGCTGCAAGCGGCCGAGGATATGGACCGGAGTTCGGCGCTCGCCACGGGCATCCGCGCGCATGAGGCAGCGCTTTTGCGCAACCCGGCAGACCCTGTGCGCGGCAATCCGCGCGGCGATGTCACGATTGTGGAATTCTTTGATGCGCGCTGCCCCTTCTGCAAAAGGCTGGCCGGCGAGATGAATGAATTGCTGCGCAAGGACCGCAATGTCCGCGTGGTGATGAAGGATTTGCCCGTGCTGGGGCCGGCTTCTGTTGTTGCCGCACGCGCTTTGCTGGCCGCGCAACGCCAGGGCAAATACAATGAATTCTATGATCGCCTGATGGCTTTGCGGGGCGAGCCAACCGAAGCCGCGATGCGCGCAGAGGCTGAGCGTATCGGCATGGATATCGCGCGCTGGCAGCGCGATGTGCTGGACCCTGCCATACAGCAGCGCATTGACACCAACATGGAATTGGCCCGCGCGCTGCGCATTGAAGGCACGCCCGCCTTGATCATTGGCGATGCCTTCATTCCCGGCGCGGTGCCGCTTGCGGATCTGGAACGCGCGGTCGCTGAAGTGAGCCGCGCGCGGCGGTGAGGAGTGACTTGAAACTCACAAGCCGCGCGACGGCCTTCCATGGCACCAAAAATTATGGCGCCGTGAAACCCGCCTTCTTGTGGCTGCCATCGCAATAGGGCGCCTTGGCGGTTTGGCCGCAGCGGCAGAAGGAAGCCTGCGGGGTGCGGTCAATTTCTTCACCAGCCGCATTCTGCACAATCATGGGGCCAGAGGCGCGGACCGATCCATTGGGCTGCGGGTCGAGGTTCACAGGGCCGGTCGTGCCAGAGATATCGCGCCCTTCGCGCTTGGCCGGCACGCCGGTCAGCGGAATGCCAGCCGCCTTGTGGCTGCCGTCGCACCAGGGGCCGTTCTTGGTCGCACCGCAGCGGCAAAGCCAGGCCTCGCCACCCTCAATGGGTTCGCCCTTCAGGGTGATCTCGCCCTTCAAATGCAGCGGGCCGCCGTCGCGCGTGGTGATGATGGTCGCGGTCATGATGCGTTTCTCCGTTCAATGGGTAATCGGGAATGTGGTGCCTTACGCGGCCCCTGACCAGCCCGCCCCGGGATCAATTGGGAAAACCGGGCGCGGCAGGCGCTTCCAGGGGAAATTGACCAGAACAGGGCTGGTGAGGCCGGGCACATCCACTTCAAGAATGCGCTCATCGGGGAAGAATTCATCAAAGCCAGCGCGGAAATGCCCGCGCGACTTCACCACCACCACGCGCGCGGCAGCGATATCCACGCCCAACATCTCAATCATGCGCGGTTCATGGCATTGGCGGCGGAGGCTTGCGACCACCACGCGGATGCCGCTGCCTTCCAATTCCAGCAGCGCCGCCGGGCCCAGGTCAAAGGCGCGCCCGGCCATGGTGCCGCGCCGGCCAATACCCTTGCCGTCGGATAATTTCAGGATGCGGGCGGGGGCGGAGAAGGGTGCGGAAAATTCGGAGGGATTGCGGTTGAAGGTGGCGGTGAAGCGCGCCCCTTCGCCAAGCCGATGCGCTTCCGCGGCCAAGTCAGGATCAACGAAATTGGCCAGCACCACGCCCACGACACCCGCTTCATGCAGGGCGCGCAGCACATAGCCAGTATTGCCGCGCCCGCCACCGCCCGGATTATCGGCGACATCGGCAATCAGTAAGGGGGCCGCGCCCTCACCTGCCGCTTTGGCGCGCGCCGTCACATCTGCCAGCGATGAAAGATTGGCCACATAGCGCTGCCGATCCGCCCAGGTGGCCCGCGCGATCTCAAGCGCCGCCGCATCAGCCAGCGCCTGATCCCCGCCACGTGCCGTGACAATCACGGTCATGCCGCATTTCGGCAAATCGGAAAAAACAAAGCCGCCGCAGATGGACGCATTGGCAATGCGTGGATCGCGCGCCATCAGCGCCTCACATTCCGCCATGCGATCCGCATAGGGGCCGCGCGCCGTCAACAGACTGA
>JAPLOJ010000117.1:973-12414 GCA_026400795.1 Alphaproteobacteria bacterium | reverse complement strand
GTGCCGATGCGGTCAGGCAATGTGCGACGAAGATATAGAAGCTGATGGCGCCAATCACGGCGCAGGCAATCATTTCCGGCGCTTCGAACCAATCCAGCCTTTGGCCGCGGTCCAGGATCAACTGGATGCAGATGATGGCAACGGAAAGCGCCAGAAAGCCAGTCCAGTCGAAGGAAACGGGCTTGCGTTCGGTTCTGTCCGACAGCGCGAACCAGATGCAGACCAAGGTGGCGATGCCCGGTGGCACAATCATGAAAAATGCTGCGCGCCAATTCCACGCCTCGGTCGCCATGGCGCCAAGGATGGGGCCCAGAACCGGGCCAAACACCGCACCCACGCCCCAGATCACAATCGCGGTCGGCTGCAAATGTCGTGGGAAGGACGCCAGCAATATTGCCTGCCCCATGGGCATGATCGGTGCACCAAAAGCGCCCTGACCAATCCGCGCCAGAATCAGCGTATCAAGGCTGGTCGCCAGGCCACACAACAGCGAACAGATGGTGAAGCCAAGCACCGTCCCGAACATCAGATTGCGCCAGCCAAGACGGCTCGCGAGCCATCCCGTTACCGGGGTCGCCACCGCCGTCGCCACAAGATTGAGTGTAATGACCCAGGAGATTTCATCCTGCGTGGCTGAAAGCGCGCCCCGCATATCCGGCAGCACCAGATTGGCCAGCGTGATGGTCATGCCGAATAGCAGATTGGCTAATTGCACCATCAGCAGAATCAGCCATTGCCGGCCGCTGATGCTGAATATGCCCCCCTGCGGCGCTGACTCGCTCATGCCCGTCCTGGTTTCCCCATGCCGGAAGCCTAGGCCGGAAGGGGGCCGCCGTCACCCAGGAACTGGGCCGGGCAGGTCAGGCGTTGATCAGGCGGCGGCGGATGCGCCCGGAAATCCAGTCAATCGCGGCGACCGTCAGGATCATCAGGATGATGATGAAGGCCACCTCATCCCAATGGCGCACGCGAATGCGCTCGGCGATTTGCAGCCCGATCCCGCCCGCGCCAACCACACCCAGGATGGAAGCGGAACGCGTATTGCTTTCAAAGAAATACAGCGCCTGAGCCAGCATGACGGGTGCCACCTGCGGCAGAATCCCGAAACGGATACCAAGCAGGCGCCCGGCGCCGGCGGCCGTCACACCCTCTGCCTGGCGCTTTTCGGCGTTTTCGATGGCTTCCGCATAAAGCTTCGACAGGATCCCGATATCCGACACAAAAATCGCGAGCACCCCTGCCAGCGGTCCTAACCCCACCGCGCGCACAAAAGCCAGCGCCCAAATCAATTGATCCACGCCGCGCATACCATCCAGTACGCGCCGGAAGGAAAAGCGCAGCAGTGTCACCGTCACCACATTGCGCGCCCCCATAAAGCCCAGCGGAATGGCGACGATGGCGGCCAGGAAAGTACCGAGGAACGCCATGGCGACACTCTCCGCCATGCCCTTCATGATTTCGACCCAAAGCTCCCCGGGGGAGGGTGGGATCATCAGCACAAGAATCTTGCCAAGCCCGCTCAGGCCATTCCAAAGCCGTGTCGGTGAGAAATCAAAATACCAGAGCGTGCCGACGAACCAAACCAGGAACAGCGCCAGGCCCAGAAAGCGCAGCCCGCGTTGCATAGGCCCTGGCCCGAAGGCAGCCGGCATGCGCGCACGCCAAGTCGTGATGCTGCTCTCACTCATCGCGCGGCCTCCAGCCGGCCAATCGCGGCGTGGCGCAGCTTTTCGGAAAGCAGGTCAACACAGGCAACGGTCAGGATGATCAGCAGGATAATGGCGCTGATTTCCTCATAATAATTGAAGGAGATCACCTTATAGAGCTCCTCACCAATGCCGCCGGCGCCGACAAAGCCAATCACGCTGGCGGAGCGGATATTCACTTCAAAACGCAGCAGCAGATAGGACAGGATATTGGGCAGCACCTGCGGCAGAATGGCGAAGCGGCAGGCGGCAAACCAACTACCACCAGCAGAGGTCACACCATCCCAGGGCTTCATATCGGCATTCTCAATCGCCTCGGCGAATAGCTTGCCATTGGCGCCGGCGCTATGGAGCGCAATCGCCAAAATGCCCGCCAGCGCACCAACGCCAAAGGCCCAAACGAAAATCAGCGCATAGACGATTTCGGGAATGGTACGCAGCGCCTCAAGAAAGCGGCGCGTGAGATTATAAACAAGACCCGAAGGCGCGATGTTGCGCGCCGCCGGAAAGGCCAGCAAAAGGGAAACCGCTGAACCCAGCAGTGTCGCGAGTGCCGCCATATTGGCGGTTTCCAGGATCAACAGCGCCCATTCCGGCAAGCGATAGAACCAGAAGGCGATGGAGCCCTCGGTCTCCGCACTCGCAAACAGCGCATCCCAGCGCAAATCCGGCAGGATGCGGGTGAAATATTCAAAAATACGCGGCAGCCCGGCCCATAATGTCGCGGGATGCGCCTCACTGATCCAAGCCGCAATAACCAGACACACCAATACCACTGCCGCGCCCAAAAGCGCGGCATTGCGCTTTTGGCGGCGCGCCGCCTGAAAGGCTTCCTCCCCGCGGATTACCGCGGGAAGGCTGGTGGCATAGGCTTCTTGCATGCTCAGGAACGGCGGCGACGCGCAGCGGCTTCCTCACGGCGGATTTCAACGATCAGGTCGTAATCCTCATGCCGCACTTCACGATAGCCCGTGCCAGCACCGCGTTCGATCTGACGATAGATGTCCGGATATGCCTTAGGCAGAGCAAGATGGAAGCGCTTGAAGTCTTCCTTGAAGGCCGCAGGAAGATCCGTCCGTACGGAGATCGGACCATTCACAATGGGTTCGGACCGCCAGATGATCCGCAGATCGCCCATGTTCAACATGCCCTTATCCACCATGGCGCGCAGATTGCCACGGCTGAAGCCTTGTGCCTGATCACCCTGGCCGGATGCCCAGGTCACGGCAGCATCATATTGGCGCTGCAACACGGCAACCACGCCCTGTTCATGCCCGCCCGCGAAACCGGTGCGGGAGAAATAGGCATTGCCATCCACCGCAATACCGCCACGACGCAGCGCGAAGCGCGGGATCAGATAGCCGGAAGTGGAATTGGCATCCGCCCAGGCGAGCGACTTGCCGCGCATCTGTTCCAGATTGGTAATGCCTGAATCGGCGCGCACCACCATGACCGCGATATAGGAAATGGAGCCATCCGATTCCTCGGCGGTCAGCAGCGGCTCAACCCCGCCATTGGTATCAAGCCAGGCGCCAGCATAGCCGGAAGGACCAAGGGATGCGACTTCAATCTGCTTCGCGCTGAAGGCTTGCAGTACGCCGGCATAGTCAGAAGCCGGGAAAAGCCGGGTCGGCACGCCAAAGGTACGTTCCAGCAAATCACGATAGGCGCCGAAACGGCCCATGCGGTCAGCTTCATTCTCACCGCCCAGCAGGCCAACGCGAAGTTGCGGCACTTGTTCCGCCCAAGGGCGGCGGCCCGGCGCGGGGAAGGCTTCGGCGAAGCTTTCCGTACGGCGCGGGTTCCAGGTCTGCGCCTGGGCAAGGCTTGGCAGCAGGGCAGCGCCAGCGGCAAGCGTTGCCAGCGAACGGCGGGTGATCATGTCGCAATCTCCTTTTGGGGGGATAGGTTCAGGCCACCGCAAGCTGATGCGGTGTGGCGCCGACAGCCAGCGCGGCTTCTTCGGCGAATTCTTCCTCGGTCACGCCATAAACCTCGCGGATGCGGGCAGCGGTGAGTTCCGCGGGCGGGCCATCAAACACCACGCGCCCGGCATTCAGCGCGACAATGCGGTCGCAATAATTGCGCGCCGTGGTCAGGTCATGCAGATTGACCAGCACGGTCAGGCCATCGCGATTAACATCGCGCAGCGCATCCATCACAATTTTCGAATTGCGCGGGTCGAGTGAGGCAATGGGTTCATCGGCCAGGATCAGGCGCGGATTCTGCATCAGCGCGCGCGCAATCGCGACCCGCTGCTGCTGCCCGCCAGAAAGTGTATCCGCGCGTTGCAGCGCGGCTTCGGCCAGGTCAAAACGATCAAGCGCGGTCAGCGCCATGGCGCGTTCTTCGGCGGTGAACATCTTGAACATGGAAGACAGCATGGGGCGCTGATTGAGCCGGCCGACCAGTACATTGGTCAGCACATCCAGCCTTTGCACCAAGTTGAATTGCTGGAAGATCATGGCGGAACGCATGCGCCAATCGCGCAAAGCCCGGCCCTTCAGTTGCGTCACATCCTGGCCATCGAAAATGATACGGCCTTCGCTGGGCTCCGTCAGGCGGTTGATCATGCGCAGCAACGTGGATTTCCCCGCGCCTGAACGCCCGATCACGCCCACCATCTGGCCGGCTGGGATAGACAGGCTCACGCCATCAACCGCCGTTTTGCTGCCAAAGCGCCGCGTCAGTCGTTCGATTTCCAGCATGGAAGCCCCGGTTTTCATGGGAGCGGCCTAGCAATGCTGTGTGACGGGTAAATGACAGTATGATGAAGGATCGGAGTCCTTGGCGCGTTAGGGGGGCTGACCTGCCTCCCCCACCCCAGTCCCAGGCAGTGCCCGCAAGAAAGCGACATGATTGCGCATTGATGACAGCTTCCATAGACAGAATGCCATGAATCGCCCCAACTTCCCGCTTTATGCTGATCTTTGCGGGTTCAATGCCCTGCTGCCGTCGCGCATAGCCTGCGCCCCGGCGGAAGGGGATGTGGCCGCTGATCATGTTATTGTCGGTGCCGGCTTTACCGGGCTTGCTGCTGCGCGCCGCCTGGCTGAACTCACGCCTCAGGCGCGGATCATTGTGATCGAAGCGACTGAGGTTGGTGAAGGCTCCTCTGGTCGCAATTCAGGATTTGCCAGCCCGCGTGACCTTCCTTCAGGCCCCAATGCCGCCGATCTTGATCGTGCCGAGGCGCTGAACCGCTTCACCGAAGAAGGCTGGGCCTGGCTGCTGGAGCCCATCGCACGACATGAGATTGATTGTGGCCTGCAGCGTTCCGGCCGCATCAAGGCGGCTGCCACCGATCTTGGGGCGAAGCAGGTCCGGGCTTTGGAAGCGGCGGTCAAGGCAGCGGGCGTTCCACATCAGGTGTGGGATCGCAGCACGCTGCAAGAACGCATCGGCACAAGCTATTACCAATGGGCGCTATACACTGAAGAAGGTTATGTGCTTGACCCTGCGGCGCTGATCCGAGGTCTGGCTGACACCTTGCCCGCCAATGTTGCGCTGCATGAAAATACGCCGCTGCTTTCGATGCAGCGTCGGGGTAATTGGTATCTGGAAACCCCTTCCGCGCGCATCACAGCGCCATCCGTCATCATGGCGACCAATGCAGCCATCCGACATTTTGGCCGTCTGCGTGACCGGCTGGTGACCATCTACACCTATGCGGCCCTTTCTGAGCCCTTAAACGCACAGGATGCGCTGCATCTTGGCAGCATGCCTGTTTGGGGCTTGCTGCCTTCGCATCGTTTGGGAACCACTGTACGGCGCGTTGGGCCGGACCGGCTTTTGGTGCGTTCAATGTATGCGCATGAACGGCCTGTCCCCGCGCCGCGCGTGCGGGAAACCCTGCTTTCCTGCTTTCATCGGCGCTACCCAGCGCTTGCCCATATCGGTTTGGATCAGGTCTGGGGCGGCACCACGGCGCTCACCATGAATGGCGCGCCGTGGTGGGGCCAGGTGGAAGAAGGGCTTTATGCCTCAGCCGGGTGCAATGGCTCTGGCATTGTGAAGGGCAGTATTCTGGGCAAGCGTCTTGCCGAATTGGTGCTCGGCCAGTGCAACCAGGATGATGTGCGCGCCGTTTGGGGGCTTGCCAATTGGGTGGCACCTGAACCCTTTCGTTCGATTGGCTTTGAACTCATTGCTTTTCGTGAACGCCGCCTTGCCGGTTTGGAAACTTGAGGTCAAACGACGCTGGGGCTTGATCCGATCTGACGGCTGAAGCAGCCTGCGCGCCATGAACGGGAGGAACCCAATGCAAAGACGCGCCCTGCTTGCCGCAACCCTGGCCATGCCGGCCCTGCCGGCTGCGCTCAGCGCCCAGGAAACCTGGCCCAATCGCAGCGTCTCCGTGCTGCTCGGCTACCCGCCGGGCGGGGTCACGGATTTCGGCGCGCGCGGCATTGTGGACCGCATGGGCCGCGAATTGGGCCAGACCCTGGTGGTGGATAACCGCCCAGGTGCTGCGACCGCGGTGGCGAATAACGCCGCCGCCCAGGCGCGGCCTGATGGCTATACGCTGCTGATGGGAACCTCGACGCTTGCTATCAACCCAGCGCTGCAACCCAATCTGCAACCGCGCGATCCGGTGGCGGCGCTCACGCCGATTGGCATGGTGTTTCGCTCGGCCTTCATCCTGCATGTGCATCCATCATTGCCCGTCAGAACAACGGCGGAGCTGATTGCCTATGCCAAGGCCAATCCGGGCAAGGTCAATTTCAGTTCATCGGGCACAGGCGCGGTGAACCATCTTTGTCTTGAATTATTCCGCGCGCGCGCCGGGATTGATGTGGTGCATGTGCCCTATCGCGGCGGAGCGGCGGCCTTGATTGATCTCCGGCAGAATCGCGTGCAGGCCATGTTCAGCGCGGTGCAGGAAGCCCTGCCGGCCGTGCGGGAAGGGGCGACGCGCGCATTGGCGATTTCTTCCAAGGATCGTTTGGCGCTGCTGCCCGAACTGCCGCCCGTGGCGGATGCGCTCCCCGGCTTCAATGGGGTGTTCTGGCAGGGGTTGTTTGGCCCCGCAGGCCTGCCTGCCCCCATCGTCGCGCGCGCCGCGCAAGCTTTGGCGGTGGCCACACAGGACCGTGACCTGATCGCGCGCATGGGCGAACAGGGCGTGGTGCTGGAAACCGGCGGTCCTGAGGTTTTGGCGCGCACCCTTGCCGAAGAATTGGTCATGTGGGGCGATCTTATCCGCAGCCAGAACATCAAACCCGAATAAGCAGGGCTTGGCCCCGGCCTGATCCTTGCTAGGCTTCCTACCAGGGTAGCGCCCCCCGCGCTGCCTTGGATGGGAGATAGAGCATGACTTGGAAGAACCGCCTTTGGGGCGCGGCATTGACCGCTGCCTTAATGGCCCTTGGCGTTGCAGGCGCCGAGGCGCAGCAGCAGCCAAAGACGCTGCGCATCGCCATGACGGCGGCAGATGTGCCGACCACCTCCGGCATGCCGAATAACGGCTTCGAAGGCATGCGCTTTCTTGGCTATACAGCCTTTGAGGCACTGACCGGCTGGGACCTTTCCCGCGCTGATCAGGTGGCCGGCTTGCGGCCGGCACTCGCGGAATCCTGGGAACAGGACGCTGCCAATCCGCGCATCTGGCGCTTCAAGCTGCGCCGCGGTGTCACCTTCCATGATGGCACGGCCTTCAATGCCGATTCGGTGCTGTGGAATTTCGATCGCTTCTTCAAGAATGACAGCCCGCAATTCGATGCAACAGGCAGCGCGATCACGCGCGGGCGCATTCCCGTGCTGGAATCCTATCGCAAGGTGGATGACTTCACCTTTGAGACCACCACGACACGCCCGGTTTCCTATTGGCCCTATCTCATTTCCTACATTCTGGTGACCTCCCCCAATTCCTTCGAGCAGGGCGGGCGGGATTGGGCGCGCGTGGCGGCGCTGCCGCCAGCCGGCACCGGGCCCTTCCGGCTTTCGCGCTTTGTGCCGCGCCAATCAGCGGAATTGACGCGCAATGCGACCTATTGGGATGAGGCGCGTCGCCCGAAGCTTGATCGCGTGATCCTGCTGCCCATGCCGGAAGCCAATACGCGGCTTGCCGCGCTGCGTTCCGGCCAGGTGGATTGGATTGAAGTGCCGCCGCCCGATGCGCTGCAATCGCTCCGTCAGGCGGGCTTCAATATCGTGACGAATTCCTACCCGCATGTCTGGCCCTGGGTCTTCGCTGCCGGGCGCCCCAATAGCCCGGTTGCGGATATTCGCGTGCGCCAGGGTCTGAATTACTGCTTTGACCGCGGTGGCATGGTGCAATTGTTGAATGGCATTGCCGAACCGTCAGTGGGTTTTTTCAAGGCAAATGATCCGAATTTCGGCAACCCGACCCATCGCTACAGCCTGGACCCCGCCCGGGGCCGCGCCTTGCTGGCCGAAGCCGGCTATAATGCGCAGCGCCCGCTGCGGCTGAAAATCGCCATTTCCTCATCCGGTTCCGGCCAGATGCTGCCCTTGCCCATGAATGAATTCATGCAGCAATCGCTCAAGGAAAATTGCGGCGTGGAAGTCACCTTCGACGTGGTGGAATGGAATACGCTTTTGGGTGCGCAACGCGTGGCGCCCGATCAGCCACAATGGCTGGGCGCGGATGCCACCAATACCAGCCTGGTTTCCTCAGACCCATCACAGATGGCGCGCTGGTTCCTTTCCGCCAATTTCTCCCCGCGCGGGTCTAATTCCGGCCATTGGAAGGATGAGGCTTTTGACGCTGCCTTCCAAGAACTGGAAACCGCGACCGATCCGGCACGCATCCAGGCGCTGCTTAAGACCGCGCATGAAAGGCTGGTGGATAGCGCGCCCTGGCTTTGGATCGTGCATGATTTGAACCCCCGCGCCATGAGCCGGCGCGTGACGGGCTTCACCTCGGCCCAATCCTGGTTCCAGGATCTGACGACGGTGGATTTGCGCTGAAATCTCCGCGCAGAAACGACTTATGCCAAAGGAAAGGGGCGGTCCCAGACTGCCCCTTTTTTCTTGCGAAAGTGACTGCCCATGATCGCCGGCCTTGCCACGCTGCTCTGCTGCCAATTGATCGGTCCAGCAGAACGCGCTGCAATCCCCGCTGCCGGCGCACCCGGCTGATCCGCACAGGCATTAAGGCCAAAGCAGAAGACCAGCGCGGCAACAAAAAGCCGGATGCCTGACATGGGTTTTCCCTTCAGTAATACGCAACGATATCGTCCTATTTACCCAAGCGTGATTCCAGCATCGCGGATTACCTCAAGCGCGCCCTGGCGCTGTTCGGTCAGCCAGCGCGCAAAAACATCAGGCGCATTGCCGATCATGATCGCGCCGGCCGGGTCCATGCGCGCGCGTACCGCTGCCGATTTGGCCGAAACGGCGGCGACCGCGGCCATACGGTCCACCACCGCGCGCGGCGTGCCAGCGCCGGCGAACAGCCCGTTCCAATCATTCATATCAAAACCAGGAAAGCCGGATTCCGCGAGGGTTGGCACATCCGGCAGGGTGGCTATGCGTTCAAGGCTCGTCACCGCCAGAATGCGTGCCCGGCCCGCCTGCACAGGCGGGCGCACGGAAGATGAGGTGATCAGCACTGCATCAATGCTGCCCGCCAGCAGATCACGCGCCGCATCAGCACCGCCGCGATAAGGCGCATGCACAAGCCTGATACCGGCGCGCTTTTCAAAGGCGGCCAGCGCCAAATGCGCCATGCCCGCTGCTGGCGGCGTGCCGACCGTGATAGTGGCAGGCCGCGCCTTGGCGACCGCCATGAATTCGTGAATGTCCTTGGCGGGGAAATCATGCTTCACCGCAATCACTTGCGGAAAGACCGAAATCAAGGTGGTGGGCGTGAAGGCCGTGGCGTAATCAAACGGAATGTCGCGCATCAGCGCGGGGTTCGTAAGCTGATTGGCCGCATCCACCAGAAAAGTATAACCATCGCGCGGCGCTTGCAGCAGTGCATTCGCGGCGATGATGGCGTTGCCGCCGGTGCGGTTTTCAATGACGATATTCTGGCCAAGCGCTTCCTGCATATCGGCGGCGAGCGAGCGCGCAGCGGTATCGGCAGCGCCACCGGCAGCGAAGGCCACCAGCCAACGTATGGGCCGATTGGGCCAATCGGCTTGCGCATGGGCAAGCGTACTCACCCAGGGTGTTGCCAGCGTGGCTGCCAGTATGGCGCGGCGATTGATTGGTTTGATCATGGTATTCCTCCCGAGTTTTTTTGGTGCGTTTTGTCCCAGCCAGGATCAGAAATTATCCCGACCGAAGCGCCGTGCAAAGGCGGCGATGTCATCTTCATGCGTCATGGTGAAGGCCAATTCATCCAAGCCGTCCAGCAGGCTACGCTTGGCGAAGGGGTCAATTTCAAAGCGATGCACCGTGCCATCCGGCGCGGTCACGGTCTGTGCCGGCAGATCAATCGCGATCTCTGCCTCGGGTTCAGCGATGCTGGCCGCGATTAGCGCGCTTACGGCCTCAGCCGGCAGAATGATGGGCAGAACGCCATTCTTCACCGCATTGATCGCGAAAATATCGCCGAAAGATGGCGCAATCACCGCCCGCGCGCCCCAGCCATGCAGCGCCCAAACCGCATTTTCGCGCGATGAGCCACAGGCGAAATTGCGCCCCCCCAGAATGATGCGCGCATCACGCCAGGTGGGCCGGTTCAGCGGAAATTCGGGAATCTCATTCCCTGCCGCATCAAAGCGCAAATCACGAAAGAAATTGATGCCGTGATCATCATCCCTCGGCCGCGCCAGGAAGCGCGCCGGGATGATCTGGTCCGTATCGATATTGTCCTGCACCAACGGCACGGCATTGGACCTGAGTAAAATGAAGGGCTCCATGATGAACTTACTGAGCCCCCTTCACGTGTCTGATATCAACAATATGTCCGGCCAGTGCGGCGGCGGCGGCCATCTCGGGGCTCATGAGATGCGTGCGCACCCCAGCCCCCTGGCGGCCTCGGAAATTGCGGTTGGAAGTGGAGGCAATGCGCTGCCCCGGCGTGCCAATTTCGCCATTCGTGCCAAGGCACATGGAACAGCCCGCTTCGCGCCATTCAAACCCCGCTGCTTTGAAAATCGCATCCAGCCCTTCAGCTTCCGCCTGGCGCTTCACGGGCGCCGAGCCCGGCA
The DNA here is from genome assembly GCA_026400795.1 of Alphaproteobacteria bacterium. Lineage (GTDB taxonomy): Bacteria > Pseudomonadota > Alphaproteobacteria > Acetobacterales > Acetobacteraceae > Neoroseomonas. The sequence continues at coordinate 1,583 of JAPLOJ010000117.1, read as the reverse complement.
CCACCCAGGCGGTGACACCGGCTGCGACCTTGCCGGTTTGGGCGATTGTCGCGGCGGCGCGCAAATCCTCGATCCGGCCATTGGTGCAGGAACCGATGAAGACGCGATCCATGCGCAATGCCGCCACCGGCATGCCAGCAGAAAGGCCCATATAGGCAAAGCAATCTTCCATCGCTTGGCGGCGGGCTGGGTCTTCCTCAGCCATGGGATCCGGGATCACGCCATCAGCGGGCAGCGCATCCTGCGGACTATTGCCCCAGGTCACCATGGGCGCGATGAAGGCAGCATCAATCACCACCTCATGATCGAATTGCGCGCCGGGATCGCTTGGCAGGGCGCGCCAGCGCGCGAGTGCCGCATCCCATTCGGCGCCCTTTGGCGCATAGGGTTTGTCGGCCAGATAGGCGAAGGTTTTTTCATCAGGCGCCACCATGCCGGCCCGCGCGCCGGCTTCGATGGACATGTTGCAGAGCGTCAGCCTGCCTTCCATCGAAAGCCCGCGTATCGCTGAACCGGCATATTCAATAACGCATCCCGTTGCGCCCGCCGTGCCGATGGTGGCGATGATGTGCAGAATGACATCCTTGGCAGTGACACCAAAACCAAGCGG
>JAPLOJ010000117.1:0-965 GCA_026400795.1 Alphaproteobacteria bacterium | reverse complement strand
CCAAGCATGCCTTCAACCGTAATGCGCATGGTGCGTGGGCGTCTTTGCCACAAACATTGCGTGGCCAGCACATGCGCCACTTCCGTCATGCCAATGCCAAAAGCCAACGCCCCCAGCGCGCCATGGGTAGAGGTATGGCTATCACCGCATACCAACAGCATGCCTGGTTGGCTCAGGCCAGCCTCCGGGCCGATGACATGCACAATGCCCTGCTGACCATCAGCCAGGCCGAAATGCTTGATACCATGTTCCGCGGTATTGCGTTCCAGCGATTCGACCATGCCGCGATATTCCGCATTGGCGATGTCTTCGGCCTTGCGCGTATCGGTGGGGACATAATGATCAGGCGTTGCAAAAATCCGCTCCGGCGCACGAGGCGTGACGCCGCGCTTGCGCAGCATTTCAAAGGCCGGCGCGGTGCCGTCATGGATGAAGTGGCGATCAACATAAAGCAAAACCTGACCATCTTCGCGTTCCAGAACGCGGTGGCGCATCCAGATCTTGTCGAACATGGTCAGGGGTTCTGGTGTGGCGTGCTGCATCATGCGCGGGATCATTCCGGCAGAACCAGGCTTTGGCAAGCGCGGCGCCTTCCCCATTTTCATCTCGCCCCGGCTGGCAGGGTGGGGTATCACCCAAGCGTGAATTGGTAAGCGCAGTATGAGGCATCCAGGCAACACCATGGTCGAGACAAAAACCGCGACAAGCATCAGCCAGGCGGCGGCGGCGGTTGAACTCACCATCCTCATGCCCTGCCTCAATGAGGCAGAAACCCTCGCGACCTGCATCCAAAAGGCGATGGGGTATCTGGCGCGGAGCGGTGTTTCGGGCGAAGTGCTGATTGCCGATAATGGCAGCACGGATGGCAGCCAGGCCATTGCGCGCGGGCTTGGCGCCCGGGTGATTGATGTGCCCGAAAAGGGCTATGGCGCGGCGTTGATTGCGGGCATTGCGGGCGCGCAAGG
>JAPLOJ010000373.1 GCA_026400795.1 Alphaproteobacteria bacterium | reverse complement strand
GCTGTGGTTCCTGATTTCATCGCCCGCGCAATATGAAAAGTTGGGCCGTTCCTGGGAACGCTTTGCCAATGAACCTTCCGGCACGGGCCCCTTCCGCATGGGTCGGTTGGTGCCGCGCGCGAGTGTCGAATTGCTGCGCAACACCGGCTATTGGAACCCCGCCCGCATGGCGAAGGTGGATCGCATTGTACTGGTCTGCGCGCCGGAAGCCGTCACGCGTTCCAATGCGCTGCTGACCGGGCAGGTGGATCTGATCGAAACGCCGGCCCCCGATATTGTCCCGCGGCTGCGCCAGTCTGGCGCGCGGATCATGGAAAATATCACGCCGCATGTCTGGAATTATCATTTGAGCCTGCTGGAAGGCTCCCCCTGGCGTGATATCCGCCTGCGTCAGGCGGCGAATTTGGCGATTGATCGGAATGGCGTGGTGGCGTTGATGAATGGGTTGGCGAAGCCTGCCGTTGGGGTGGTTGACCCGTCATCGCCCTGGTTTGGCAACCCCAGCTTCAAGATCAGACATGACCCGGCCGAGGCGCGTCGCTTGCTCTCGGCAGCCGGCTTCACGCCGCGCAATCCGCTGCGGACGAAATTCATCGTCGCCACCGGCGGCAGCGGGCGGATGCTGTCCATGCCGATCAATGAATTCATCCAGCAAAGCTGGCGCGAAGTGGGGATCGAGGTTGAATTTGTCCCGGTGGAATTGGAAGTGCTCTACACTTGCTGGCGTCAGGGTGCGGCGGGTGAATTGGCGCGCAACAATAATGTCACTGCCAATAACGTCGCCTATGTCACCAGCGATCCGCTTTACGCGCTGATCCGCTTTTTCCATTCCAACCAAATCGCGCCCACAGGCGTGAATTGGTCCCATTACCGAGATGCGGAAATGGATCGGCTGATTGATACCGCGCTCAATACCTTCGATGCGGCCGAGGTGGATCGGCTCATGGCGAAAGTCCATGAAAAGGCGGTGGATGAGGCGCTATTGGTGTATGTGGTGCATGATACCAATCCGCGCGCGCTGGGGCGCAATGTGCGCGGCTATACCCAGGCGCAACATTGGTTCCAGGATTTGACGACGCTTTCCTAAGGCGGGCGGCCGCAACCGGATTGCGATCTCCCTTCTTTCGCGCCATCCTAAGCGCGAGCAAGGGGATCGCGCCATGGCTATTACTGCATTGGGCTATCTGGAACTCCGCGCCAGCAATCTGGACGACTGGGCCGGCTTTGGGCCGCGCCTGCTTGGGCTGATGCTCGCTGAAAAATCCGCAACCGAGATCGCCTTCCGGATGGATGATCGGCGCCAGCGCGTGATCATCAGCGCCGATCCTCATGACGGGCTCGGCGCCTTTGGCTGGGAAGTGGCGGATGCAGCGGCACTGCAATCCATGGCTGCGCGCTTGGAAGCGGCGGGGCATCGCGTGGCGCTTGGCAGCGCGGCGCTGGCCGCGAGGCGACGCGTGGCGGCGCTGATTGTCACCGCCGATCCGCTCGGCAATCGGGTGGAACTGTTTCATGGGCCGGAAGTGACGGATCGGCCTTTCGTGCCCGGGCGCGCGATTTCCGGCTTTCGCACCGGGCCGCTTGGCATGGGCCATGCGGTGCTGAATGTGCCGCGCATTGAAGATGTGCTGCCCTTCTATCGGGAAGTGCTCGGCTTTGGCCTTTCCGATTGGGTGGAAAATCCCTTCCGCGCCTATTTCATGCATGTGAATGGAAGGCATCATTCGCTTGCCTTGATTGAAACCGGCAAGGCTTCCTTGCATCACCTCATGATGGAATGCCTCAGCCTGGATGATGTCGGGCAGGGTTATGATGTTGCGATGGGCGAAGAAGGCCGCATCGGCACCACGCTTGGGCGCCACACCAATGATTGGATGACGAGCTTTTATGCGCGCACGCCGGGGGGCTTTCTGGTCGAATATGGCTGGGGGGGCAGGCATATCGAACCCGCCACCTGGCAGCCGCTGCGCATGGATAGCGGGCCGAGCCTGTGGGGCCATGACCGGCATTGGGCCGGGTCAGAAGCCGTGGCCAAGGGGCGGGAAATGCGCATGGCCGCTGCGGCGCGGGGCGAAAGAGCGCCGGTGCAGGTGCTACCGGGCAATCACACGCTCATGCCTGGCGCCTGCCCCTGGTGGGATGGGCTGCGCGGCGCGGCGGAATAGGCGCGCTTCTTTTCCCCGCCATCCCCGTAATCCCCAGGGGCCGACTCCTCCGCGCTGGGCTATAAGGGGGCATGAATAGTTTTGACCCATCGCCCGGCGCCGTCCCGGGGGCCGGTTTGCTCGGCCTTTCGCAGCGTATCCCGCCCTCAAACCTGGCGGCCGAACAGGCGCTGCTCGGCGCGCTTTTGGCCAATAACAAGGCGTTTGAGCGTGTGGGCGAATATCTGGCGCCGGACCACTTCGCTGATCCCGTGCATGGGCGGATTTTCCACGCCATCAAGCGGCGCGTGGAAGCGGGGCAGCTTGCCGATGCGGTGACGCTGCGCGCGGAATTTGAACATTCAGGCTTGTTGGATGAGGTCGGCGGCCCTGCCTATTTGGCACAGCTTCTCTCCGCCATGGTCGGTGTCATCAATGCCGGCGAATATGGCCAGGTGATCTATGATGCCTGGCTCCGCCGGCAATTGGTGGATTTGGGCGAAGTGGTGGTGAACCGCGCCTTTGGTGCGGAGGCCGAGCTGGACGCCAAAGGGCAGCTAGAAGCCGCCGAACAATCGCTGTTCGAATTGGCCAAGGAAGGCGGCGCGGGTGAGGGGGGCTTCCTGACCTTCGAACGTGCCCTGACCATCGCCGTGCAGCATGCGGAAAAGGCTTTTACGACGCCGGGCGGTGTTTCCGGCCTTGCCACTGGTTTGCGCGATTTGGATGCGAAAACGGGCGGGCTGCACCCTTCCGATCTGCTCATCATCGCGGGCCGCCCCGGCATGGGCAAAACCGCCCTCGCGACCAAGATCGCCTTTGGCGCGGCGAAGGCCGTGCTCCGCCACGCGCAGGAAGCGGACCCGAATGCAGTGCCCAAGGGCGGGGTTGCGTTGTTTTCGCTCGAAATGAGCGCGGATCAATTGGCGACACGTTTGCTGGCGGAAGAATCACGGATTTCCGGAGATCGCATCCGGCGTGGCGAGATCAGCCAACGCGATTTTGACCGCTTTCTGGAAGTCAGCCGCGAATTGGGCATCTCGGCCTTGCGCACACGCTGCCGGCGCTTGCAGCGCACCAAGGGGCTGGATCTGATTGTGGTGGATTACCTGCAATTGATGCGCCCCGCGGCGGGTACGCGCCCGGAAAGCCGTGTGCTTGAAATTAGCATGATCACGCAGGGCCTGAAGGCACTGGCGAAAGAATTGTCTGTCCCTGTCATTGCGCTTTCTCAGTTATCGCGCGCCGTGGAAAGCCGCGAAGACAAGCGACCGCAGCTTTCGGATTTGCGAGAATCTGGTTCCATCGAACAGGATGCCGATGTCGTCATGTTCGTCTATCGCGACGAATATTATTTGATGCAGCGCGCGCCCAAGGAGCTTTCCTTCGATAATGCCGAAAAATTCCAGGGTGCCGTGGATAAATGGCAGAAGGATATGGAAATGGCGCATAACAAGGCGGAATTGATCATCGCCAAGCAGCGCCATGGCCCGACCGGCACCATCAAGCTGTTCTTTGAAGCCGAATTCACGCGCTTTGGGGATTTGGAAACGCAGCATGATGATGGTTTCGGGGGCTGATCCCGGTTCCGCATGATGGACCCTTCTGCGGTTTTGCATATTGATCTGGCGGCCATTGTCGCGAATTGGCGCGCCCTGGCCGCGCGCGCTGCGCCAGGTGCCGTGGCGGGGGTGGTGAAGGCCAATGCCTATGGGCTGGGGGCGGTGCAGGTCGCGCGTGCCTTACATGCTGCCGGCTGCCGGCATTTTTTCGTGGCGCATCTTTCGGAAGGCATGACGCTGCGGGCTGGCCTTGGCGCCGGGCCGATGATTGCCGTGCTGGATGGCTTTGCCCCCGGCGCTGATGAGAAGGCTGGGCTGGTCCCCGTTCTGAACAGCCTTGGCGATGTGCTGGCCCATGCGGCTTCCGGGCGTGGCGCGGGCAGGGCGCAGCCTGCGCTTTTGCATC
>JAPLOJ010000094.1:1174-7863 GCA_026400795.1 Alphaproteobacteria bacterium | reverse complement strand
CGCCGAACATGGCTGGGTCCTCATGCTGGCCGGTATGCAGCAAAACGGGTTGGCAGAAATCAGGGCCAGCGGCCAGCGCATGCCAAAGGGCAGCGAGCTTCGGCAAATTGGGCCTTGCGGCGGCAACAAGATGAACCTCGGGCAGCATGGTCAGCGCCTTCCTGAAATGGCGAAATGCGCTGGCTTGGACAGCGCGGGCTGAGCGGTTGGGATGGCTTCCACCAGCGCCGCGAAGCGCGCGGCAAGCAGGCGCCGATCATGCTGGCGGACGGCAAGACTGCGCGCCGCCGCCCCCATCGCCGCGCGGCGTGCAGGGTCTTCCACCAGGCTGGTCAGCGCAGCAGCCAAGCCCGCAGCGTCGCCGGGCGGCACAGCGATGCCGCAGCCACCATCCGCCAATAGTCGCGCGGCCTGACCAGGCGCGGTGCTGACCACAGGTCGGCCCGCGGCCAGGCCATCCATCAGCTTATTGGGGGCGGTCCATTCGGCGAAGGCAGCGCAATCGGCCAGGATATGCAAAGCGATTTGGCTGCCCGCGAAAAGCCGCGCCACATCGCGCTTGGGCATGGGCGGCAGGAAAGTCAGGTTGGGCAGGCCCGCTGCCTGCTGGATCAGCGCGGTTTTCTCAGCACCTTCACCCACCAGCAGGATGCGGAGCCGGGTTTCGCCCCTGGCGGCCAAAAGCCGCGCAGCTTCCACCACCACGCCAAGCCCATTTGCACGGCCATGGGCGCCAGCATAAAGCGCCAGCACTTCCCAGGGCGCGGCCTCGGGCGGGCGCCAGGGCGCGATATGGGGCCCAAAAAGGTCCAGGTCGCAGCCATTGCCGATCACCTGCACCCGCGAGGGGTCCGCGCCGCGCGCGAGGGCTGTTTCCGCCATGCCTTCCGATAATGCGACCACTGCCGCCGCCTGTCGGCAGGCCAGATTGGCCAGGGTATCAAATACGGGGGCGAGCGGCGCCGGCAGCACCCCCATGGCGCGCGGCAATTCCGGCCAGGGGTCGCGGATTTCAAAAATGAAGGGAATGTCGCGCAAACCCTTGGCCAGAAGCGCCGGCAACGCCACCGTCAGCGGGGTTGAGGACGCAATAATCAAATCAGGCTTCACCCGGAACGCAAGGCGCGTTGCCGCCGCCGCATAACGCAGAAACGCCGCGCCACGGGCCGCAACACCCATGGCATTGGCGTAAGGGATATCGAATTCCACCACCTGGAAGCTGGCCACGCGGCCTTCCCGCCGGCCTTTGCGAAAGGCGCCGCTGAGCCCAGTCTCAGCGCCCTGATAGCGCCCGGTCGCGAGCGTCACGCGATGGCCGCGCGCGGCAAGGCTGCGGGCGAAGGCGAAGCTGCGTGTCGCGGTGCTGCCCTCGGGCGTGCTGAAATGCTGATGCAGATAAAGAATGTGCATGGAACTCAGCCGCGCGCCGCGGCGCGGATGGCGCGGATGACGCGGTGCTGCGCGTCCTGCCCCAAGCCGCTACCAGAGGGCAGGCAAAGCCCGCGCGCAAAAAGCGCTTCCGCCACTGACCCGCCGATGCGGGGCGCGTCACAAAACACTGGCTGCATATGCAAGGGCTTCCAGACTGGGCGGCTTTCAATGCCCTCAGCGGCCAAAACGCGCCGCACCCCATCGGCATCCATGCCGAATCCTTCAGGGTCAATCAGCATGGCGGAAAGCCAGCGCGATGCCCTGCCCCAAGCGGCTTCAGGCATGAAGGAAATGCCCGGCAAATCCTCCAGTCCTTCCTGGTAGCGCGCGAAAATCGCGCGTCGTCGTGCCACTCGGTCGGCAAGCTTGGGCAATTGCGCGAGCCCCACCGCCGCCAACAAGGAAGACAGGCCGAAGGAATAGCCGGTGGTCTCATGCTGATAATGTGGCGCCGGGGTTTTGGCCTGATCGGCCAGGGCGCGGGCGCGCGCGATCAAAAGCGCATCATCGGAAGCGAGCGCCCCGCCGCCGCCGGCCGTGATGATCTTATTGCCATTGAAGGAAAAGGCCGCGAGCAAGGCCCCCTTGCCGGCAGAAAGCCCCGCCTGGGTCGCCCCCAGCCCCTCGGCGCTGTCTGAGATCACCGCCACGCCATAGCCAGCGCAAAGCGGCGCAATTTCATGCAGCGCGGCGCATTGGCCGTAGATATCCACCGCCACCACCGCCTTGGGCAGCCGGCCCTGCCGCGCTGCCTGGCGAAGTTCCATGGCCAAAAGCGCGGGGTCGAGCGTCCAGCTTGCCGGACAGACATCCAGAAAACGCGGCCTGGCGCCCAATTGCACCGCCGGGGCGATAGAGGCGATGAAGGTAAAGCCCGGGACCCAGACCTCATCCCCCGGGCCGATTTCCAGCACGCGGAAGGCCAGCGTCAGCGCCGCCGTACCTGAGGCGACCCCCAGCACATGGGCGAAGCCCGTTTCCTTGGCCAAGGCCGCTTCAAAAGCGCGCGGAATTGGGCCCGCCGGCGCCAACCAGCCAGAGGCGAGGCTTGCTTCGACCGCTGCCTTCTCCCGCCCCGTCAAATGCGGTGGCGAGAGCAGGATCGGCGCAGCCAAATCAGGCGCTGGCCTGGGCCGCTTGGGCAGCAGGCGCCCAGCTTGGGCGGGGGAGAGCATCGCGGTCACCGCTTGAGCCCCGGCATGACCGGCGCCACCCCTTGGGCAAGCACGTCATCAAGGCGTGCCGAGGTCGCATGGCCAGGCATCGTCGCCCCATGGCCGCGTAGCAGAAGGGCACAGCAAGCGAGGCTGAGCTTCAAATCTGTTGTAAACTGAACACCTTGCCGTACATATTGCGCATCGCAGGCAAGCCGCCGCGACCAAGGCAGCGCATTGCGCCCCGCCGCCTGGGCAAGACCAAACAGGCCGGGCATGACCCAAAGCCGACGCGCCTCGGTCGCGCTGAACAATGACGTATAGTCGCAAGGCAAAGGCCGCGGCCCCACCAGGCTCATTTCACCGCGCAAGATATTGATCATTTGCGGCAATTCATCGAGGCCACTGGCCCGGAGCCAGCGCCCGAAGCGGCTGAGCCGCGCGGCATCCGGCGCCTCTCCTTCGTGCATGGATCGGAATTTCAGCAGCGTGAAGGGCGCACCATGCCGCCCAGCGCGACGTTGGCGAAACAGGATGGGTCGGCCCAAGGCCAGTAAAACGGCCAGCGCCAGAAGTGCAAAGACCGGTGCAGCCAATACCAGCACCAATGCGGCTAGGCCCCTATCGAGCCATGCCTTACCCCAAAGCGCGTACATGCAAAGCCTCCTTGCCCGGCGCCTCTGCGCGCAGGCCAAGCCCCAGCGCCAAGCCAAGCGTGAGCCAGGCCATGCGATTGCCAAGATCGGTTGAGACCTGAAGCGTCACCGCCATGGGCAGGCAGAGCATCAGAATCCGCGCCACCCGCCAGGATGGCGCGGTCCGGCCAAGCCGCCAGACCACCCAGGACGCCCCGCCAAAAGCAATCAGCCAAAGCGTGAAGCCGGGCAGGCCTGCCTCGGCCAGTGCTTCAAGCGCCAGGTTATGGGGGTGCCGCCCGCGCCATTCACCAAACCCCGCCGCCAGGCTGAAGCCACCAGTGTCCAGGCCAAAGGGCATGGTCTGACCCGCCAAGGCCAAGGCTGTGCCCCAAAGCGGCAAGCGGCCGGAGCTTTCCAACGTATTGGGCGCAAAGAAGCGTTCCAGAGCGCGGGCGTGCTGAGTTACCTCGGTTCCCATGAATAGGGCCGCGCCACCGGCCAGGCAGAGCAGCCCAAGCAGCCAAAGGACCGCCTGCCCGCGCTTTTGTTGCCTGAGCAGCATCAGCGGCGGACCGCATGCCAGGCAAAGCCCAAGTGCCACCAGTGCCGCCCGCCCGCCGGGCAGCAAAGCGCCAAGCGCCAAAGCCAAGGTGGCGCTCAGCCAGAAAAGCCCCGTCAATGCACCACGCGCTTCAGCCCAATGCAAAGCCGCGAGCGCCGCCGCCATGGCAATGGCAAGCCCGGTCACCTGATAGGCAATACGCCATTTCTCGGGATCGGCATCGGGCAGCCCGCCCAGCGCCACACTCCCTTGTGCGAGGTTATTGGCAAGGCTGAGCGCAACTGCTGCGCCAGCCCCAAGCACCCCGGCACAAAATCCGCGGAGCGCCGTGTCATCCCCGGCCACCACCAAGCCGGCGAACAGCATGATCGGCCCAACCAGGGTGATTTCCGGCAGTTTGGCGGCAAGCACAGCGCCCGAGGCGCTCCAACAGCCGGCCAGCACCAGCCAGAGCCAAAGCACGCCAATTGCGGCAAGCGGCAGGCCAATTTCCGGTGCCACCACCCAGCGCCGCGTGATGGCGCAAAGCGCCAGCAAGGGCAGCGCCAGGGCAGCGCTGAAGACCGTAAAATCAATGGGTAAAGCGCCAATCAGGGGGATGGATTTCAGCGCGCCAGCAAGATGGAGCAAGGCGCCAGAAACCCCCGCCAGCCAAGCGAGCGCATCATGGGGCGGCACGGCTTGCCTGCCATCAGCCCGCACCTTCAATCCCCCTGCATGGCCGGGCTGCGCGTGACCAGCGCGGCGTCCCGAAACGCGATACGCGTCAGCAAGACACCCGCTGCTGCCATGAAGACCGCGAAAGGTACCACCAGCAGCCAAAGGCCAAGCAAAAGGGGCCGGTTGGGCCGCGAAGCGCGGGCTTCCACCATGGGGGCGGCGATCAGCCGTGCTGCCACAGCCTCATCCGCCGCCACCACCAGCCCAGCGCGCTGCTGCTGCGCCAAAAGATCGTAAAGGCTATTGCGGAGGAAGATATCGCTTTCGCCGGATAGCCGCACCTCCAACGCCGCCACCCGCCGAGCAGCTTGGTCCGCCAGGTCAGCGCGTACCTTGGCCTCGGCAAAACGGTGCAGGCTGATCAGGCTTTGCAGCGCCAGCGCCGGGTCGGGATGGGTTACTTCAAGCGTCCAAGTGATGCTGCCAAGGTTCTGGGTGACCGATAAATACCGCCCAAGCCACGCCAATACATCATCGGCATCAAGCCCGCGATTGAGGCCAAGCAGAACGCGCAGCCCCCAAAGGGGTGAGCCCTGGCGGGCGCGTTCCATATCCTGCAGCAGCGGGGTTTCCGTGGTCAGCATCCGCGCAGCCTCGGGCGAGCGCAGCGCGGCCAGATAAATGGCGAAGTTACCTCCCGGGCGCGTATCCAGCCCCTGCCCCAAGCTCAGCGGATGTGTCGACAGCAGGGACGAAATGGCGAAGGCCGTGGTTTCCGCCGGCGCCACCTGGGCGCGCGCCACATGGCCGCGCGGCCAGAGCAGGATCGCCGCCGCGCCCCCCACCCAAAGCAGCAGCAGGATCAGCGCCAACCTGGCACGCCAAGCCCATAGCCCCATCAGCAGCAGCGGCAGCGGCATCAGCATCCACCCATTTTGGGAAGGGCGATATCGGTGAAAATCCGCCCAATCGGGCGATTGGCGCGGAGTTCCAGCACGGGCGCGAGCTCCACCCGCCCATAGGCCGGGCTTTCCCAACCGCGGATCAATTCCAGGCTGAAGGGCGCATTGGCGCTGAGCGTGATGCGCGCCTTGGCACTTTCAACGCCATCGGCGATGCGCCGCCAATCGCCGGGGCAAAGCCGCCAGCGCAGCGCAAGGCGCTGGAAATCACCCCCGATGCGATCTTCCACGCGCCAAAGGCGGCCGCGGCATTCAATCCGTCGCGCATGGCGATTGCCGCGCCAATCGCGGGTTTTCGCACCATCCGGAATGGCACGGCAGCGCGGCCAGTGGCCAAACAAAAAGGGGCCAAGCCGCGGCATGGGTTCGGCATCATCAAAGGTGATCAGATTATGCCCCGCCCCGCCGGCCAGCATGCTTTGCCACCAATCAAGGCCCGGCGGCGGCAGATAGGCGCCGCTGCCGCCATCGCGGAGCAGGTTCTCATCGCGATCCCACAGGTCGAAATGCAGCAAATCCGCCTGCCCTGGCCGGAAGCGGAGCGGCACGCCGGTACGCAGTACCCCACGCGCGCCCCCTGCGCCGCTGAGGCCGAACCAGCCAGCGCTCCGCCAATGCGCCGCTTGAGGTGCCGGGGCGGCAGGGGTGGCAGCAAGGCCAAGGGCGCGACAGCCCGCATCATCAGGTAGCCCGGCGCTTTCGCCGAGAAACAATCGCGCAGCGCGTTCCAGGCTGGCGCGCGCATCCTGGCCGCCGGCGCCGGAAAGATCGGCAAAGGCAGAATCATCGCAAGGCCCGATGCGCGGCAAAGCGCCATTTGGCGCCATGACGCGGCCAAGCCATTGGGTCGCCGCCGCTGCGCGGGCGTTGAAGGGCGCGGCAAAGCCTGGCGCGCCATGGCGCTGGCGGAACCATTCGGCAATCGCCAGCACATCCAGCATCAACCGATGATAGGCGGGCGAGGCTTGGGCAAAGGCGCCGCAAGGCGAGACCAGCCGCGCCACAGCCCGCTCCAGCCCCCGCGCCCCGGCGCGTTGGTCCCGCACCCGGCCCAAAAGCAGCCCGCAAACGAATAGCCCCGCCGCTTCGCTGATAGGGTGGTTATTGTCCTGCGCCGCGCCATAAGCGCGCGTGGCGCGGATGCGCCGCGCATGCAGGGCGAGCAATTCACGCGCGCCGGTGCTCAGCCGGCGATCCGCACCCAGCAAGGCAAGGGCCAGGCTGATGCCCATGGCGCGCAGCGCCGCTTCCTGCGCACAGGCCCAGCCTGGGCCGCGAAAGG
>JAPLOJ010000094.1:0-1143 GCA_026400795.1 Alphaproteobacteria bacterium | reverse complement strand
CGCCGCTTCCTGCGCACAGGCCCAGCCTGGGCCGCGAAAGGGCGGGTTGGCCGCGGCCCAATCGGCCAAAAGCGCCTCGGCCTCGTTCAGATGATTACCCTCAGGGTCGCGCTGCGCAGCAAGCGCTAGGGTCAGCAAAGGGGCGAGGCGATGGGTTTCCCAGAGTTGGCGGATGTCGCAGCCGCCGCGGGTCAGCACATCCAGCGCATGGGCTTCTGGGTTGAAGGGGCCGTGCCAGTCGCGCCTGGGTGAAGGCAAGACCTCAGTATCCGGCAGGAAGGGGCCGCGCGGCGCGGGCAGGTCAGGCAAGGCGCGATGCGCCACACCCAAGCCAAGACGCAGACGATGCCAAGCGAATAACACCACCGGGCGCGGGCCGAGCCGCCAAGCCGCATCAGCACGCAGCCACCAGCCGCGCCGGCCGGGAAGGCTGGCTTTAAGGTGATGGGTTTCGCCAAGAACCGTATCACCGGGCAAGGCACTCTCCTAAGGTGATTTAGGTCGTTGAAAAGCAATCTATGGTTGTGTTAAAGAAAAATCAACAGTCTTTTTAGGTGTATTCAATGTTACGTTTCGCCGAAATGGAAAAGCCATTCAAGGCGTCAGCAATGCGCCTTAGTACCCTGATTTTTGGGCTTTTATTCGCCATGACACCCGCCGCCGCGCAGCCCGGCGCGCAATTCCTGGCCCCGCCGAGCCTTCCCCCAAGCCTGCCGGGCGGCGCCAATCTGCCGAACCTCCCGCCCGGCGCGCAGCGCGAAATCCTCACCCGAGTCCTGGAAGCTGCCATCGCCCAGCCCGCAGCACCCACTGCCGCCGCACTGCAGGCGGCCCCCTCCGCCCCGCGCCCAGCACCGAACCTTTCCAGTATTGAGGCCTTCTTCGCCGAAAGGCTGGAACAGACAGAACTCCGCCAATTTGGCTATGAGACCTTTCGCGGCGGCGCTGCGCCGGCGCCGAGCTTTGGCGCCCTGCCAGGTTCCTATGTTTTGGGTCCAGGGGATGAGGTGGTGGTGGCGCTGCGCGGCCGTGCACGGCAGACGCTCTCGGTCAGGATCGGGCGGGATGGCATGCTGCTGCTGCCCGAATTGCCGCCCATCCCGGCTGCCGGGCGCAGCCTTGCCGATCTGCGCGCCGATATGG
>JAPLOJ010000074.1 GCA_026400795.1 Alphaproteobacteria bacterium | reverse complement strand
TCGGTAGAAATCCACAGCACCTGCCCGCCGCAATGCGCAAGCAGAATGGCGGCAAAAGCCACGCCAGATCCGGGGCTTGCGGCGCAAACTTCATGTAACGCTCCACGCGCAAGGCCAGCCCCGATCAAGCTGGTATCAGCAAAAACCGGAATGGGCGCGCCAGTGCCGCCCCTGGGGGCGCGGGTGGTAAGCCCGGCCAGGGTATCGCGCAGCCGGGCCAGGGCAGCGCTGCGGACGGAAGAGGGATCGGCGGCGGTCATGGGAAAGAAAGCTTATCAAAGGAACAAAATAAGAACAAGTCATATATCGCGGCGCCTCAGACCCTTTTTTGGGCAAAGGCCGCACGACCCAGGGTAGAAAGCGCCCTGCCCCCTGTTCCCTACCCGCCCAGGATTTCCCATAGTGGCCCCAGCAATGGAAAGGAGGCCCCGATGGCCCAACCCCTCGATAAGGCGCATTTCGAAGCCCTGATGGCCCAGGCTGGGCTTGATCTGACGGAAGCCGAAAAGGAAGGCATCCGCGCCGCTTCCGCCCATACCCAGGCGGCCGCCGCGCGCGTGCGCACCCCGCGTGAGGTCTCAGTAGAATCCGCCACCATCTTCACCCTGAAGGGGGCCAGCGCATGACCAGCTTCCCGACCATTGCGATTGCCGCGCGCGATATTGCCGCGAAGCGTATCTCACCGGTTGAATTGATGAAGGATCATCTGGCGCGATCGGAAAAGCTGAACCCCGCGTTGCATGCCTTCATCCGCTTCACGCCTGAAATCGCGATGGAGCAAGCACGGGCAGCGGAAGCGCGCCAGGCTGCCGGTGCGCTGCGTGGGCCGCTTGATGGTATTCCCATTGCGCATAAGGATATTTATGAGACGGCCGGCGTCACCACCACGGGCCATTCGCGCGTGCTGGAACATCATGTGCCGAAGATGGATTCTGCCGTGGTGCGGCGCTGGCGCGAAGCGGGCGCGGTGATGCTGGGCAAGCTCGCCACACATGAATTCGCCTGGGGCGGGCCTTCCTTTGATTTGCCTTGGCCACCCGCGCGCAATCCCTGGAATACGGAATACTTCACCGGCGGGTCTTCATCCGGCACCGGCGCTGCGGTGGCTGCCGGCATGATCCTGGGCGGCACGGGGTCTGACACGGGGGGTTCCATTCGCGGCCCGGCATCGCTTTGCGGCATTGCCGGCATCAAGCCGAGCTATGGCTTGTGTTCGCGCACCGGCGTGTTGCCTCTCTCACAAAGCCTGGACACGACCGGCCCCATGGCCTGGACGGTGGAAGATTGCGCGCTGCTGCTGGATGCGATGACCGGGCATGACGCCACCGATCCATCTTCCGCCAATCGTCCGCGGCCTGATCTGCTTTCGGGCCTCAATGGTGGCGTGCGCGGCTTGCGCATTGGTGTGATTCGCCATTTTCATGAGGATGACTGCAAAGTCAGCCCGGGCATGGCGGCGGGCATTCAGCATCTGACCAGCACACTCGCCGCGCAGGGGGCGGAAATCCGCGAAGTGAAGCTGCCGCCGCTGGCTGATTTCAACGCGGCTGGTTGGCTTATTCTGGCCGCCGATGCCTATGCCGTGCATGAGACATGGATGCGCGAAAAATACCGCGCCTATGGTGAGTTTTTGCGCGAAAGACTGGCGGTGGCGGCCACCATTACGGCCGCAGATTACCTCCAGGCGCAGCGCCGCCGGCGCGAGCTTTGCGAAGCCGTCGCCGCCGTGATGGGCGATTGCGATTTGCTGGTGACCGCAGCCCAACCAGGTGAGGCGCGGCCCATTCATCAAATGACGAAATGGGCGTCTTTTGAGGCTTATGGATTGGCGGCGGGGTGGCGCGCGCAGCGCCCGGCAATGGCGGCGTAAACTACAACGGCGCGGCCCCATGAAAGGCCGCGCCGTTTTACCGAAACGCCCCGCTACTCAGCGCATCGGGCGCATGTATTCCATCGACATTTCCGATGGGTTCTGAATGCCCATCATCGCCATGTTGCGGTCTATTTCTTCAGACAGCAGGCCAATCGCGTGCTTCACGCCTTCTTCGCCCGCCACCGCCGCGGCTGAAAGCATCGGGCGGCCAACAAAGACAAAAGAAGCACCCAGCGCCAGCGCCTTCAGCACATCACTGCCACGGCGGATGCCGCCATCATACATCACCGTCATACCGCCGGCATCGCGGGCAATTTCAGCAAGGCTGCGCAAGCCGGAAATCGTGCCATCCAATTGCAGCCCGCCATGGTTAGACACCATGATGCCATCGGCCCCCGCTTCGCGGCACATGCGCGCATCTTCGGGGGAGATGATGC
>JAPLOJ010000401.1 GCA_026400795.1 Alphaproteobacteria bacterium | reverse complement strand
GAATGGGCCATGATCTGCACCGCCCACAACATCCTCAAGCTCTACAAGGCAACAGGATAAACAAAGGGGGGCATGCACCAGAAACCTGGCTAGTCTCAATCTGCAAAAAGGCCGGCGGCCATTATCAGACAGGCTCCTAGCTTAGATTCTTTGGGTTATATGGTCATGAACCGTGCTTACCCCCCGCTGCCAACCGTTACCTCTGCGACAGAGGCGCGTCCCTTTTGGTCGGTCATTATCACCAGCTACAAGCGTGCGGACTTGCTCAAGCATTGTCTCGATAAGGTAATAAATCAGAACATTGCGCCAGACCGCATGGAAATCCTTATTGCAGATGATGACCCGCAAAGCGAATTTGGCGCCAGAGTCGCTGAATGGTCTCAAGGGCGCGCCCTATACACGCGCAACCCGCATAATATCGGCACATTTCCAAGCATGAACGCGGCGATAAGCCGCAGCCGGGGGGAATGGGTTCACATTGTAGCGGATGATGACTGGGTCGGGCCGGATTTCTACGCCGTCATGGAAAATGCCATCGCTGCCGCTCCGCAGGAAATTGGCGTAGCCGTGTCACACCATGTCAATTACCGGGAAGAAAAGAACAGCTTCGAACCGGCAATACCGCTTGCGTAAAACAGCTGCATACTGGGTAGCCCTTTTCTGTTGCGCTTGGCCGCCATTAATCCCATCCAGATACCTGCCGTCGTGACAAAGCGTGAAACCTTTGAAAAAATTGGCCTTTTCCGGGAGGATCTGCCCTACACAGGTGATTGGGAGTTCTGGTTCAGGGCGGCTTGCCAAGTTCCCTGGCTTTATGTCCCCAATGCGGTGGCATATTTCCGAATGCATCCCGGCAGCCAGACCAGGGCGCTGCTACGCACGGCCCAAACGGCTGAGGATCTGCGGCGTACTCTCGACCTCAATCAGCAACTCCTCGCGCCAGAATTGGCCCAACAAATCATGCCAAAGGCGCGTGCCCATCACGCAAGCAGGCTGCTTGCCAACGCCAAAGCGGCTTTACAGCTAAAGCTCACAACGGCGAGCGAAAGATTTATCCGGGAAGCCTTTGGGATTCACGCTGACATCATCAATGCCCCTGAATGCCAGGAATGCCTCAACCACCCTGCACTTGCCCATCTGCGCTTGGAATTAAAGTAATGCCTCTGCGCTACCAAGCCTGAAGCCTGACAAGTCTTTCCCCCTCACATCACCCCCTCAAACACCCCCTCCCCCGGCGGCGCCGCACAAAAACGCCACAGCCTCTCCCCTGTCGCACCAAAGCCCAAAAGGCTGGCCGAAACCGTCCCATACCCCGCCAGCAGTGGCACTTTCAGCGTTGCCGCCAAATCCCCCTCATGGCTGTCATCCGCGAGCCGTTCTTCCCAGGCGCGCCAATCGCCCAGCGCGGGATCGGGCGCGGCGGCCGCGCGAAAGCGCGGCAAATGGCGCCGCGTGCGGGGGTGGCTTTCATCATTGGGCGGGTGGGATGTCACCATCGAAAGCCCGGGCGCTATTGCCGTGGCCTGAGGGCGCCCTTCCCCAAGCGCTTCGATGTAGAACGCCCCACGTTGATCCGCGACGACCAAGTTGAAGGGGCGCCAGGCGCCGGCATCAAGGCGCGTGATGGCCTCCATCGCTGCTTCGGCAGTCTCGGCATTCGCGGCCATCAGGGGCAATTCGCCGCGGCTGCGCTTGCCGGGCGCGGGACCAAGGCTGCCGGCGCGGTTGAGTGCTGCCGCCAGCACGCCATTAGGGCCAAGCGCCATCCAGCTTCCGCCGGCGCTTCGGTCTCGGCCGCCGATCACGCCGGGATAATCTGCCCACCAAGCCGCCGGCGCATCCCAGGCGCGGTCCGCCCTTTCGTCCCGATTGGCGGCCACCAGAATCGGCCATTCATGATCAGGCCGGTTGAGCAAAATCAGCGTACACATAGGCCCTCAAATTGCGCCGCGCTTCAGAACCCGAAATTGAGCGAAACGCCGGGCCGCCCGTAATAGCCATAACGCGGATAAGGCGCCGGCGCATGATAGGCCGGCGGAGGCGCATAGTAATAGGCCGGAGGCGGTGCATAATAAACCGGCGGAGGCGCGTAATAGACTGGCGGCGGCGCATAGCGCACCGGGGGCTGGATAATGACAACCTCTCCATGGCCGCGCGGCGGGTGATGCGGCCTGGGGTGATAGCCATAACCATAGCCATATTGCGGATGCGCGCTTACAGCCGCGCCTGACAGCGCCAACCCGGCCAAACCCAAGGCCAGAACGGCAAGATGACGGAGCTTCAAGGTCATGGCGACGACTCCCTTAACCCTGCGATGATGCTCTCGTCACAAGGCAGAAAAAAGGCATTCTCACAGGTCCAGCATCATCGGTTCCAGCGCATCGCCAAGCGCGATCTGCCCGCCTCCCAGCACCTCGGCATAAACCCCCAAATCCGCATGGCCGAAATGCCGGCGCAGATCGCGCGGCGGGTCGGCATCACGCTTGCCAGTTTCCGGGTTCACCTCGGTCGCGGCGCAGCGCACGATGCGCTTCACGACCTTAAGCCGCGCCTGGCCGATCTGGATTTCCTGGCCGATCCAATCAAATTCCGCCCAGGGCCGGCCGCCAGAGAAATAGAAATTCGCGCGAAAGCGCAGCGGGTCCAAAGCCATGCCGGCCTCGGCTTCCAAAGCATGCAGGCTGGTAAGGCCGATAATGGAAACCACCTTCATCGCCACATCGGAAAAGCGATGGCCGGGCGCTTCGATGAAGCGGGGTTCGCCGCGCGCTTCCGGGCCAAGGAAATCAGTCAAATAGCGCGCAATCGCGACCTTGCCTTCCTCGGTCCGTGTATCGCCCAGAAAGGGCGCGGCACCGGGGGCGCGGATCGCAAGGCTCCCGTCATGCGGGTCAAAGGCCGTATGCAGCAGGGCGAGCCGTTCATTGGCCATCAGGCAGCCGAAATTGCGCTTGGAAAGCCAGCGGGGCGCGGCCACATCAAAGGGCGCATCACCTTGCGCAAGGGCAAAGCGCCGGTCATGCGCCAGCATCTCACCGGGGGCCAGCGCCACGGCTTCCATGGCCTCGGCAGACAGCCCCTTTACCGGATAGCGGTAGATCTTTTCGATACGCATCGGGCTCCCCCTTGAAGCAGATCAAGTCCAGATACCACATATCAAGCATTATGGTGCCATTCGTTGCTCATTCGGGGGCGAGGGGCATCGTCCGCTCAGGAGAGGGACCACATGGACATCGAGAAATTTACCGACCGCGCCCGCGGTTTTCTGCAAGCGGCGCAAACCATTGCCATCCGTGAATTCCACCAGCAGGTGACGCCCACGCATTTGCTGAAGGCGCTGCTGGATGACCCGGAAGGCGCGGCCAGCGGCTTGATCCGCGCCGCCGGGGCTGATCCGATTCGCGCCAAGACCGCGGTGGAAAACTTCATGGCGCGCCTGCCGAAAGTGACCGGCGGCGGCGCTTCCGCGCAACCCAGCTTCACCGCCGATATCGTGCGCATCCTTGGCAATGCCCAGGAACAGGCGAATCGTGCCGGCGATGCCTTTGTGGCGCAGGACCGCGTACTGGTGGCCCTGGCTGGCAGTGAAGGCGATGCCGGACGCGCGCTGCGCCTGGCGGGGGCTGAGCCGGACAAGTTGGAAAAGGCCATTGCACAAATCCGCAAGGGCCGCACGGTGAATAGCCAAAACGCCGAAGACAGTTTTGATGCGCTGAAAAAATACGCGCGCGACATCACCGAGGTCGCACGCCAGGGCAAGCTTGACCCGGTGATTGGCCGTGATGAGGAAATTCGTCGCGCCATTCAGGTACTTGCCCGCCGCACCAAGAACAACCCGGTGCTGATCGGCGAACCTGGCGTGGGCAAAACCGCGATTGTGGAGGGCTTGGCGCTGCGCATCGTCAATGGCGATGTACCGGAAGCGCTGAAGACCAAGCGTGTCATGGCGCTGGATCTTGGTGCCATGATCGCAGGCGCCAAGTATCGCGGCGAATTCGAAGAACGCCTGAAAGCGGTGCTGGCTGAAGTGCAGCAGGCGGAAGGCGAAATCATCCTGTTCATTGATGAAATGCACACGCTGGTGGGCGCGGGCAAGGCGGATGGGGCGATGGAGGCTTCCAACCTGCTGAAGCCCGCCTTGGCGCGCGGGGAATTGCATTGCATCGGTGCGACGACGCGTGATGAATATAGG
>JAPLOJ010000213.1 GCA_026400795.1 Alphaproteobacteria bacterium | reverse complement strand
AATGGGCCATGATCTGCACCGCCCACAACATCCTCAAGCTCTACAAGGCAACAGGATAAACAAAGGGGGGCATGCACCAGAAACCTGGCTAGTCTCAATCTGCAAAAAGGCCGGCGGCCATTATCAGACAGGCTCCTAGAAGCTGCGCCTTTAGAAGCGCCACCCCACCAAGCTCAGGTAGTGTCGTCGATTGCGCGTTTGTGTGAGACGCAAGGTCACGATGCAGCTTCCGCAAAATCTGTTTGCGGCTCCGCACAGGCAGATGCCAAAGCGTGCCCAATGCATCCCCGCGAATGGCTTTGGCAAAAGGCGCTCCATGCAGAAGATGATTGCCGGAACCCAGACGAAATCCGGGAAGTTTATGGTAGACTGATCTGTGGAGTACGACTTTCCCACCATTGCCCGGTGCAGGGTTTGGATTCGCAAGCAGTTGGGGCGATGACCAGTCGATATTGCCTGTGGCGAGACTCTCCTCTGAAGGAACGGCGTGGCGCCAGCGCCAAAACGCCAATGGCTCCATTTGCTGGTCTAACAAGGCGCGCAGATTCTCCTTGCTTTCAATATCGAGGAATTCATCCACATCTAAAGGAAGCACCCATTCGGCACCGGATTGAAACGCAAAGCGCGCTAGTTCAGTAGTTACGGCGGATTGCCAGTAACCGGGCTCATCCATTCGCCAAGACCGAATTGGCAGTCCGGCCTCAATAAAACGATTCAGGGTCTCCGAAGAACCGTCACTCGAAAGATGATCTACGGCAAATATCTGGTCACAAAGCGCTGTCATGTGCCGCAGCCAAACCGGCAGAATATCCGCCTCGTCTCGAAGCATCACGATTGAGACTATCAAGTTACCGCTCCTTGAACAGGACTACCGTCCTGCGCCGAGAGAAAGACTCACGGCGCAGAGACGGTCACCTGAAAGATGAAGGCCTTACTGCCCCTGACGCACAAAGCGCAGCTGAATGTAGTTATCCGCCGTCTGCACCACGTTCCAGCCTTGGCGCCCGGCCCAGACAATCTGCTGCTGGTGCAGCGGAATATAGCCGACATCATTCTGAATGACCTTGCCCGCTTCCGTGATCAGCCCCTGGCGCGCGGCCTGGTTGGTTTCCACCGCAATCCGGCTGATCAGGTCATCCAGCCGCGGGCTGGCATAGCCGCCATTATTGAACATGCCGCGCGAACCATCGCGCGAGGCGGCCAGGTTGAACAGCGCATTATGCGCATCCGATGTAGAAGGCGTCCAACCCAGCAGATAGAAGCTGGTATTGAAGCCCGGCGCATTCACCTCGGCGAAGAAGCGGGCACGGGTCTGCGCATTCAGCGTCACGCGGATATTGATGCGCGCCAGCATGGCGACAACGGCGGTGCAAATCGCCTCATCATTCACATAGCGGTCATTCGGGCAATCCAGCGTCACGCCAAAGCCATTCGGATAGCCCGCTTCCGTTAGCAGTCGGCGCGCTTCGTTCAGATCAACGCGCGGCCGCTGATCATCTTCTTCACGGAAGCCATTCACGCCCGGGCCATAGATCAGATTGGTCGGGCGGGATTGGCCGCGCATCACGCTGCGCTGGATGGCCGTGGTGTCTATCGCCAATTGCATGGCACGGCGCACGCGCACATCCTGGAAGGGATTCTTGCCCTGCACATCGGATTTCAGAAGCTGCGGGCGCATCTGATCCATGCCAAGGTAAATGGTACGCAATTCCGGCCCCTGGATGATGCGCACTCCGGGTGAACGCGAAATCCGGTCCACATCCTGCGGCGGCACGGTATAGACAAAATCCATCTCGCCGGAGAGCAGCGCGGCCACGCGTGTTGCGTCATTGGAAATGATGTTTAGTTCCGCGCGCGTCAGATTATGCACGGGCTTGTCCCACCAATTGGGATTGGGGGCGACAACTGTACGGCGGTCCGGCTCACGCGAAATCAGGATGAAGGGGCCGGTGCCCATGGCATTGCGCGTGGCGAAGTTTTCCACACGCGTTGTCAAATCCGCGGGGCGCGTGGCGTTGTTCTTTTCCGCCCAGGCGCGGCTGAACATGCCCCAAATGGTGATTTCCTGCAGCAGGATTGGATTGGGCACGGTGGTTTCGAAATCCACGGTGTGATCATCAATCTTGCGCACTTCCTTCACGGAAGCGAGCACACCTTGCACATTGGAACCAGGTGCGCGCGCACGTTCCACGCTGAAGACAACATCATCGGCGGTGAAGGGCGTACCATCCGAGAATTTCACGCCGCGGCGCAGATGAAAGCGCCAAACATTCGGCTGCGGCTGTTCCCAGCGTTCGGCAAGTGCGGCTTCCACCTTGCCTTCACGATCGCGGCGAACCAGCGGTTCATAGAAATTGGACCCGAAGGCGAGCAGGAAGGTTTCCTGCCGGGTACAGGGGCCCATCGAATTCACATCGCCATCATTGGCCCAGCGGAAGTTATTGGCCTGGGCAGACAAGGCGGAACCGGCCAGCAAAGCGGCGGCAAGGGTCAGGCGGCGCAGCATGAATTTTTTTCTCCCATAAGAACGTGATGGGCGCAGTCTAAGGGTTTTACGCGTGATGAAAAAGCTGAATCTACGGCCAAAAAAAAAGCCGCTTTCCCAGTCAGGGAAAAGCGGCTTCGCTGGGGTTGGGTGATTGCGTCAGGCGACGCGGAGCGCCCGCGGCAGATCGGCCACGCTCCGGTCAATCATGGCGCCATCCGTGGCGGCATCCATGGTTTCAGCCAGGACGGCCCGCGTCGCTGAGGCCGCGATATCAGCAGCGGTGTTGCGCACCTCGGAAATGGCGCTGGCTTCAGCGGCCGCAATACGCTGCATGGCAAGCTGCTTGCGCCGTTCAGCAGAAGCCTCAGCCTCAGTGGCAGCGGCGGTGGCGATACGTGCCGCTTCGGTCTTGGCGCGCGCGAGAAGCTCAGCGGCTTCCTTCACGGCCTCAGTCCGCGCAACTTCGGCTTCCTTCAGCCGGGCTTCGGCTTCAAGGCGGAGCTTATTCGCCTCATCAATCCGCTTGCGGATGCCATACGCACGGGAATCGAGCGCGCCGGTACCCGCCTTCCAAAGCTTGCTGCCAAGCAGGACGAAAAACAGGACAAAGGAAACCGCGACCCAGAAAGTAGGATCAGCGAAGAAAGACGCAGAGCTTTGCATCAGGAAATCCCCCTGGCGGTGGCTTCGCGCTGCACCGCCGCCTGCACCTTGCCGGCATCGGCGCTGGCGCCAAGCTTGGACAGCAGGGCTTCGACAGTTTCACCAGCAACCTGACGCACCGCGCCGAGCGCCGACTTACGGCCCTGGTCTATGCGCGCTTCCGCTTCCGCGATTTGCTTGGCAAGCGCCGCATTCAAGGCTTCCGCCTTTGCGTCCATTTCCTGCTGGGCGGCTTGCATTGCAGCGTTCACTGCGGCCTGCGCTTCAGTACGGGCGGACTGCGTCGCTTCACGTTGCGCGGCAATCGCCGCCTCGGCAGATTGCATGGCGGCGCGTGCTGCTTCCAGATCACTTTCTATGCGCTGGCGGCGATTTTCGATCACCGCGCCAAGCTTCGGCAGGGCCACAAAGGCCAGCAGAAGGAACAGCGAAAAGAAAATAACTACCTGCCAAACAATCTGGCCAATCAGCAAGGGCCCCTGGACCGGATGGCCAAAGGCAAGCTGCGGCATCCCTTCCACCGGCGGACCGCCGGCGGAACTGGCAGCCCAGGCAGTTGCAGGCATGGCGCTTAGCGTCATTGCAAGCAGTATTCGGCGCATCGGCTTACCCTCTCGCGGCCAAAAAAACGTCAGTCCGAGGCATGGCATAGGACCCGCCCCGAAACCAAACGGCCCCAGCCTAAAACGGCCGGGGCACCAGCCATCAAGCGAACAGGATAAGGAAGGCGATGAGCAGCGCGAAAAGCGCCACGGCTTCCGTCAACGCGAAGCCCAGAATGCCGATCGGGAACACGGCATCACGGGCGGCCGGGTTGCGGGCAACGCTGGTGATCAGCGAGGAAAAGATATTGCCGATCCCGAGACCTACGCCGAACAGCGCGATAACGGCAATACCGGCACCAAGGGCCTTCGCAGCAGCAACTTCCATGACACATTCCTTCCGTTTGACTACAACAGATTTCCGAAAAAGACCCAGCGCCCGTCAGTGCAGATGCACCGCGTCGTGGAGATAGATGCTCGTCAGAATGGCGAACACATAGGCCTGGAGGAAAGCCACCAGGAACTCAAACCCAACGAGGGCGATGTTCACGCTAAGGGGTAACACCGCCACGAAGGGACCAACCGCGCCGAGGCTGCCCAGCAGGACCACGAAGGTCGCAAACACCTTCAGCATCACGTGCCCCGCCACCATATTCGCGAAAAGGCGGACGGAAAGGCTGACCACGCGGGAGAAATAGGAAATCACCTCAACCGGGATGATGATCGGCGCCAGCCACACGGGCGCGCCTTCCGGGAAGAAGTAACTGAAAAAATGCATGCCGTGGCGCATCAGCGCAATCACCGTCACGGTCACAAACACAATTACCGCGAGCGTCAACGTGACGGCGATGTGGGAGGTGAAGGTGAAGGCATAAGGCAGCATGCCAAGCAGGTTGCCAAACAGCACAAACATGAAAATGGCAAAGACGAAGGGGAAATACTTCTTCCCTTCATCGCCGACCTGTTCGGTCACCATGCCTTGGATGAATTCGTAACTGGCTTCGCCGAGCGATTGCAGCCGTCCCGGGATCATCGCGCCGCGCGCGGCAGCCGCCATGATGAACAGCGTAATCAAGCCAAGGGCCAATAACATGAACGCATTGGATTGGCTGAAGCCGATAGCCTGCCCGAAGCCACCCAAAAATGGCGACAATTCGAACTGGCTCAGCGCGTCAATCGTCTTGCCTTCCTTTGCCACCGGCAAACCCCTTGTCTCTCGCTTATGTCACGCTTTAGCGGCGACGCGGGTTGAAAAGCCGATAAACATTCAACACCCCGGCGACGCTGCCCAGGACGAAGAACACAAGGAAAAGCCAAGGCCAAGTGCCGAGCCAGCGATCGAGCAACCACCCGATACCGATCCCCACCACCAGGGCGGAGACAACCTCAACCCCTGCGCGCAGCCCGATTCCCCACGGTCCTACCGGCAAGCCTTTCTGACCATCTGGGCCAGATTCAAGCCCTTCGCGGGCCCGCGCTTGCTTTAACCGTTCATGAAGGTCCGGCTGTTTAGTCACCTTAAGCTCCCCAGGCGTTGCTCGCCGGAAGGCGTGCGGGCTTTACGGGGGGGATACCCCAGTGTCAAGCATGTGCGGCGCAGCAAAAGGCCATTTTCCTGCCGTGTAACGAGCCTCAAGCTACTGTGCCCGTCCAAGTTAGCGTGGCGGAGCGGCTGGCCGCGGCGGGGGCGGCGGTGGACGCGTGGCAGGACGAGCCGCGGGGCGTGAGGCCGTGGTACTTGTCCGGGGGGGTGGGGCAGGCGGGGGTGGTGGTGGGCGGCGAATTGCGAAGCGCTGTTTGGCCGGTGGCAGCGCATCCCATTGGCGGATGACCGCCTCCTCACTCGAAGTGTCATAGCCAAGCCGCCGCATGGCGTCCCGGGCGCGGCGCTTCTGGTCTTCGTTCAGCCTATCCCAGGCGATGGGGCCGGGGGCGAAAACCTGTTCGGGTTCCTCATCCAAGGGGGGGGCCACCACGGGCGGGGGCTGGTTTGGCTGCGCGCAGGCAGCAGGCAGCAGGGCCAACAGGAAAAAGCGGCGCTTCATGGCTGAAGTTCCACCATCACCGGCACATGGTCTGACGCCTGCGGCCAATCCCGCGCATCCTTCAGCACCATATGGCGCTTGAGCCCGCCCGCCAGATCATCGCTGACCCAGACATGATCCAACCGCCGGCCACGATCCGCCGCGCGCCAATCTCGCGCACGATAGGACCACCAAGTGTAGAGCTTCTGATCCTCAGGCACGAAATGGCGCAGCGCGTCATGCCAGCCGGCCGCCTTCTGCCAGCCCAAAAGCCCTGCCACCTCGATCGGTGTGTGCGACACCACATCCAATAATTGCTTATGCGACCAGACATCATGTTCCAGCGGCGCGATGTTCAAATCCCCCACCAGCACGGCGCGGCGTGCACCTCGGCCCGCAAACCAGCGTGTGGCTTCGGCGACAAAATCAAGCTTGTGGCCGAATTTCGGATTGGCTTCGCGGTCCGGAACATCGCCGCCGGCGGGCACGTAGAAATTATGCACTTCAATGGGGCCGCCTGGCGCATCCAACATCACGCCCAAATGCCGGCAATCACCCTTGGCGCACCAATCAGGATCATCTTCACGCAGGCTGATGGGAAGGCGCGATAATACCGCCACGCCATTATAGCCCTTCATGCCCCGCACCAGCCGATGCGTGAAGCCAAGTGCGGCGATGCCTTTATGGGGGCATTTGGTTTCCTGTAGGCAGATCACATCGGGCGCCAGATCAGCGACCAGCTTTTGCAGCAAGGGCAAGCGCAGCCGCACGCTATTGATATTCCAGGTCGCGATGCGAAGAGCCTGCTGCGCCGTGCCGCGTTTCGCCATGGGTTTTCCTGCCATCACTTCTGGGAAAGGGTTTCAAAAACATCGCCTGCGGGCGCGGCGCCTTGCATATGGCGCCGATGCCATAGCGCATAGAACAGCAAATGCCAGGCGGCGAAGCCTTCGCGCTTGCCGCCCGCCGCGCGAAACAGCGGCAGAATGCGGTCTGGCTTGGCAATTTCAGCAACCCCTGGCTGGGCTGCCACCAGCGGCGCCAGCTTATCCGCCGCATCGGCGATCCAGGCGCCTACCGGCACGGTAAAGCCCTGCTTGGCGCGGAAGGGCTCGCTGGCCGGAAAATTCTTCGCGAGCCATTGGCGGAGCAGGTATTTGCCCCGCCCATCACGAATTTTGAGCTTGTCAGGCAGGCGAAAGGCGGCAGCGGCCATGCCGGGATCGAGGAAGGGCGTGCGGCCTTCAACCCCATGCGCCATCAGGCAGCGATCGAGTTTAATCAGCAAATCATGCGCCAACCAATCGGCGCAATCGGTCGCTTGGGCCACTTGCAGACGGGACCGCCCGGGCAGTGCGGCGGCGGCTTCGGCGGCGGCAATGCCATCGCGCCAGCCAGTGAGTGATTCGCGCAGCACATCCAGCCGATCAAAAGCGCCATGGCCGCGCATGGTTTTGCCGCCCAGCCACCAGGGGCGCATCGCGGCGCGGTAGCGGCCATAGCCACCAAACAGCTCATCGCCACCTTCGCCAGAAAGCACCACCTTCACTTCCTGCCGCGCGGCGCGGGCCAGGAACCAGGTGGGGATGATGGCGTAATCAGCTGCGGGATCATCCATACACGCGATGATTTCCGGCAAATGCCGCCAGACCATGTCCCGTGTCACATCAACACGAACATGCCGCGCGCCAGCGGCGGCGGCGGCGCGGGCAGCGGCTTCGCGTTCATCCGCGGCACCTGCCACATCAAAGCCTGCCGTGAAGGCCAACACCGGCGCCGTATTGATGCGCGCCATGGCGGCCAATACGGCGGCGGAATCCGTCCCTCCCGAAAGGAACATGCCATAAGGCACGTCGCTTCGCTGATGCAGATCAACGCTTTCCATCAGCGCTGTATCCAACCGCGCGAGTGCGGCTTCTTCCGAGATGATTTCAGGCCCTTCCACCGGCAGCGCAGCGCGCCTTTCGCGCGCAATGATGCGGCCATCGGCAATGGTGATGGTCTCACCGGGCAGGACGCGACTTATGCCTTGGAAGATCGTCTCTGGCCCGCTGGTGAATTGCACTTGCAGCAATTCATGCAGCGCGGGGCGATGAAGCTGTGGCGTGACCAACCCGGCCGCGATCAGCGCCTGCGGTTCGGAGGCAAAGGCGATGCCATCAGGGATTTCAGCGATATAGAGCGGCTTGATACCGAAGGGATCACGCGCCAGCAGCACGTGCCGCGCAGCGCGATCATGGATCGCAATGCCATACATGCCGCGCAGCAATGCGGCGAAGCTTACGCCGTCGCGGCGATACAAATGCAAGGGCGGTTCGCAATCCGAAGCCGTGGCGGCAGGCAGTGCGTGATCGTTCCGTAATTCGCGATAATTATAAATCTCGCCGTTCGCGACCAAGGCGGCAGCGCCGGCGAAAAGCGGTTGATCGCCAGTCGTAAGATCAATGATCGCAAGCCGGGTATGGGCCAGCGCCACATTGCCCGAAACATGATGCCCCGCCCCATCCGGCCCGCGATGCGCCAGCGCGCGCGTGAGCGCCTCCAGCACTGTGGCGGAGGGTGAAGCGCCTGGGCGCAGCGCAAGCCCTGCTATGCCGCACATGGCGTCAAATCCTTCCCGCGGGTTTGAGTTCAGCCAGCAAGCGCCGCCAGCGCGATATCACCGGTGCCTCGGCGAAGGCAGCGGCGAAATGCGCGCGCCCCGCCGCACCAAGTGCTGCGGCGCGGGCGGGGTTTTCAGCCAGGCCCGCGATTGCGGCGGCAAGCGCGGGCGCGTCTTCGCGCGCCACCAACAGGCCATCGGCGCCATCGCTGATCAATTCACTCGGGCCTTGCGCGGCGGCGGCAATCACGGGCTTTGCCGCAGACCAGGCTTCCAGCACGATGTTGCCGAGAGGTTCATGGCGTGACGAACAAATGAATATATCCGCAGCCGCCAAAAGTGCGCCAATATCGCGCCGCCAACCGAGAAAACTCACACGATCCGTGATGCCAAGTTCTGCCGCCAGGGCGCGCAAGGCCGCTTCTTCCGGCCCTGCGCCAGCAAGGTAAAGATGCCCGCGCGGCAGCAGCGCGATGGCGCGCAGCAGCACATTAAAACCCTTATTGGGATGGAGCCGCCCCATGGCCAAAAGCCGAGGCGTGCTGGATGGCGCCAGCAGATCAGCGGGCGCAGCGTTGGTGAAATCCTCAACGAAATTGGGCAAGTAATGCACACGCGCTGGCGGCCAATGCTCGGCCGTGATGGCGCGCACCAGATCATGTGTATTCGCCACCAGATGATCGCAGTGGCGGAAATACTTCAGGTCGTAATAGCCACCGAAACGCCCAACCAAGACCCAGGGGCCTTGCGGCGTGAAGCGCGCGGCGCGCTGCATCCAGGCCATCACCACATCAGGCTTGAAATCCTGCAAGGCGCGCCGTACGCGCGGCTTGGTGAACAAATCCAGCGCGCCACCAAAGGCCAACTCCACCGGCTGCAAGCCCGCCTTGCGCAGCCTGGCGGCGCGTTCCGCATCGCGCCGGATGATAGGCAGGACGACATCACCCGCCTGATGCAACGCGATGGTTGCGCGCTCATAAAAAGCCTCTGCCCCGCCAATCGACGCACCTGCCATGATTTGCGCAATCCTCACGGCTTCTGCCCACCATGGCGCTCCGGCTCCAGCCGCGCTTTCAGATAAGACAGCAGCGGAAAGGCACCGGTGCAAAAGGCCAGCAGCACACCCCAGGCGCCTTCGCGATAGCCCTTGCGGGAGACATAGGATTTGAAGGCGCGGCTCACGAACCGGCGCAGATTGGCGCGCAGCGTGCCGATATCGCCAGACGCAATCAGATCCGCGGCCTTGGCCGAGGAATACTTATCCAACCGCCGCAGCATGTCCGAAATATCGCGATCCACCAGATGCACCAGCGCGCCGGTCTTGATCGGCGGGCCTTGCTTGCCCACCCAATCCAGCCCCGGATGCACGCGCTGCGCCCGCCAGCGCTTCGCGCCACGCTGAAACAGCCGAGGGACGGAGGTGGTGCCGAAACTCCCCGCCCAACCATGGCGCAGCAGCCGCTCACCCACGTAGTTATCAACGGGCACCTGATGCCAGGCGAATGTGCTGGTCGCGATCACACGGCGGATTTCTGCGGCAAGCGCGCCATCCACGCGTTCATCCGCATCCAATTCCAGAATCCAATCACCGGTACAGGCAGCGATGCCGGCATTGCGCCGATCTCCTTCCAATTCCCAAGCGCCTTCCAGCACAAGGGCGCCCGCAGCGCGGGCAAGTGCGGCACTTCCATCCGTGGTGCGGTCCAGCACCACCACCACCTCATTGGCGAAGGCGGCCGAGGTCAGGCAATCGGGCAGCCGCGCTTCCTCATTCCGCGCCACGATCAGGATGGAAAGCTTCGGCGTCACGCTGGCACCTGCGCAGCCTGGCCGATCAGCGCCTTGGCGGCCTCCAAAACCCGCGCTACGGGCAAATCTTCCATCGCCCCCTGGCCGGGCGGGCCATCTGCCAGCACGGCCTGCGCCTTGGGGCCGGCCGGGCCGTATTCATCCGAAGGGGTCGGGCCAAACAGGGCGAGTGTGGGCGCACCGGCGGCGGCGGCCAGATGCATCAGCCCCGAATCATTACCGATGAAGATGGCGGCGCGCGCCTGCACCGCCGCCACTTCCGGCAGGTTGAGCTTGCCCACCAGGTCAAGCGCCTGGGGCAAGGCGGTCAGAACGGGGGTCGCCATGCTGCGTTCCTGATCCCCCGGCCCGCCCAGAATGGCAATCCCGGCCCCGGGAAGGGCGCCATCCGGCGCGGTGAGGCTGAGGGCGAGTTCGGCAAAACGCTCCGCTGGCCAGACCTTGCGGTGCCAATTCGCGGTTGGCCCCAACACCAGCCAGGGCCGGCCTTCCGGCAGCAGCGCGGCGGCACTGGCGGTATCTTCCGGCGAGGTCCAGATCACCGGCAGCGGCGGGGGTTCAACACCCAAAAGTGCCGCCAAATGGGTCAGCCGATGCCCGGGCCGTCGCCCGCCTTGGATCACCCTGCGCTCCCGCGTCCAGAGCAGCCAGGCAATGGCCGAAGCCCGCAAATCCACCACCAAATCCCAGCGCGTTGTCGCCAATTGCCCCCAGATTTCCAACCAATGCAGCGAATAGCGCCGCTTTTCCACGGCAATCAGCCGATCAAGCCGCGGCATACGCCGAAACACCCCCTCCGCCACCCGCCCGCAGACAATGGTGAAGCGCGCTTCCGGATGCGCCCGCATCAGGTGATCCAGCAGGCCCGTGGACAGCACAGCATCGCCAATGCGGGTGGAGGAGATGAAAAGAATGCGCACCCGGCGCCCTTACCACTTCACACGCGCGAGGGGGAGGTTGCAGTGGCGCCCCTGCCGACACAGTTTTAGTTCATGAAAATCGCGCTGCTGCCAGACCGTGCCGTTTTGGAGATCTCGGGGGAGGACCGTGTGGCCTTCCTGCAGGGGTTGATTTCCAATGATGTGACCAAGGCGCGGGCCGATCAGGCGCTTTGGGCCGCGCTGCTGACGCCGCAAGGCAAGTGGCTCGCGGATTTCTTCGTGATCGCAACGGGCGATTTGCTGCTGTTGGACGTGGAGGCGGCGCAGCTTGCCATGCTGATCCAGCGCCTTTCGCGCTTCAGGCTGCGCGCCAAGGTGGCGTTGCGCGATGCCTCGGCGGATTGGCGGGTGCATGCCGCTTGGGGGGAAGGGACGCCCCCTGAAGGGCTGGCCGCGCGCGACACGCGCCTGCCTGAGGCTGGCTGGCGGGTGCTGGCGCCCGCAACCCTGCCTACCAATGCCAGCGCCGAGGATTACGCGGCGCATCGGATTGGCCTTGGCCTGCCGGATGGGTCGAAGGATATGGAGGCCGAGAAATCCGTGCTGCTGGAAGGCGGCTTTGATGAGCTCAACGGCATTTCCTGGACCAAGGGCTGCTATATGGGCCAGGAACTGACGGCGCGGACGCGCTATCGCGGCCTGCTGAAGCGCCGGCTGGTGCCGGTGGCGATTGAAGGCCCGGCACCTGAACGTGGGACGGCTATCCTGGCCACGGATGGCGCTGAGGCCGGGGAGATGCGCTCCAGCCAGGGCGCGCAAGGGCTTGCCCTGCTGCGGCTGGAATGGCTGGACAAGGGGGTGCTCGCGGCAGGCGGGGCGCGCCTCACGCCGCAACCGCCCCCCTGGATGAAGCTGCCGGAGGAAAAAGCATGACCACGCCAGATCACGGCCCCGGTGTGCGCCTGCCGCCGCCCGTATTGGTGGGGGGTGTGCTGGCGGTGGCCTGGTTCGCGCATCTTTTCTTTCCGGTCCTGCTCGGCCCGCCTTTGCCGAATTACGGCGTGCTGGTGCTGTTTCTGGGCATTGCGCTGATTGGCTGGTCGCTGCTGACGCTGGTGCAGGCGGGCAATGACCCAAGGCCAGACAGACCCGATGCGGCCATCGTGACAACTGGGCCGTTTCGCTTCAGCCGCAACCCGATCTACCTCGGCTTTCTGGTGGTGGTGCTGGGCTTTGCGCTGCGCTGGGGCGATTTATGGGGCTGGCTTGCGCTGATCATCTGCCATTTGGCGCTGGATCGGCTGGTGGTGACGAAGGAGGAAGCCTACCTCAGCACACGTTTCGGTGCGGCTTATGAGGCTTATCGCACCCGCGTCCGGCGCTGGGTTTAACCCCGGCTGGCCAAGCTGCGCGCCAGCCGGTCGAATTCTGCAACGGTCAGGGTTTCCCCGCGCCGATCCCCGGCAATGCCGGCCTGATTCAATAGCGCTTCAGCATTGCCAAGCGTCTTTAGCGCGCCGCGCAGCATTTTGCGCCTTTGCCCGAACGCGGCGGCGGTTAGTTTTTCCATGGCGGCAAATAGCGCAGGTGGTGGGTCTTCCGCATGGGGCGTAAAGCCCACCACGGCAGACCAGACCTTGGGAGGTGGGCTGAAGGCGCCAGGTGGCAGGCGCAGCAGTAAATCGCAGCGGCAGCGCCATTGGGCGAGTACGGCGAGCCGCCCATAAGCGGATGTGGCGGGGGCCGCCGTGATGCGTTCCGCCACTTCAAGCTGGAACATCAGCGTCATGCCCTCCAGCGCCGCGGCGCCGCGCAACCAGCGCACCAGCAAGGGACTCGCAACATTATAGGGCAGGTTGGCGATGATGCGCCGCGGCGCGGGTAGGGCTTCGGCCGGGTCCACACCAAGCGCATCGGCCTCCAGCACGCGTAGCCGCGCGGGATAGGCGGCGACCAATTCCTGCAAGGCAATCACGGCGCGCGCATCCAATTCCACTGCCAGGACTGATGCGGCAGCGGTTTCCAGCAAAGCGCGCGTCAGCCCGCCTGGCCCTGGCCCCACTTCCAGTACATGCCGGCCCGCAAGATCGCCGGCTAATGCCGCGATGCGTGCACATATGGCCGGATCAAGCAGGAAATGCTGGCCGAGCGCCTTGCGCGCATTAAGCCCATGCCGCGCGATGGTATCGCTGAGGCTTGGTAGTTCAGGCTTGCTCACGCCTTCAGCCCGGACGCGCGGCGCTATTCGTGCGAATTTCGATTTGCGCGCGGCGGCGCAAATCGCGCTGCAATTGGCGGGAGAGCAATTCAATCCGGTCGCGCAGCAGGATATCGCGCGCTTGCTGCGGATTGGCTTCCGCCAGGTTGCGGGTTTCGCGCGCGCAGACCATGAAGATCAGCGCGCCATCCACGGAAATGATCGGCTGTGTCGCCCGCCCGATGGGCAGGCTGCCAAGCAGATCGCGCAATTCAGGCGGGTTGATATTGTCCAGCCGCACTGGGCCAGGATCAGCCGGGCGCGGGCTGCCGCGTGCGGCGGCATCCATCGCCTCACAGCCGCGGGCCTGTTCGGAAAGCCCTTGGGCGCGCTGCAATTGCGCCAATTGCTGCGCCGTCGGGGCTTGCGGATTCACCTGGCCTTCAAAGGGCAGAAACACCTGGCGCATGGTCATCATGGTTGCCATATCGCGCCCTGAGACGCGCTTGTCGCGTAGCAACACAATCTCAAAACCACCCGGGACGCGGATGGGGTTGCTGATGGCGCCTTCGGGCATTTGCCGCAGAATCTTGGCGACTTCCGGATCAAAGCGATCAGCCGTCATCCAATCCATCGCGCCGCCTTGCACAGCGGTCTGCGATTGGCTGAATTGCGCCGCTACCATCGCAAAAGGTACACCCTGGCGCAGGCGCTGAATGACATCGGTTACGAAGCGGCGCACCTGCGCTTCCTGGCCAGGATTTTCCACGGGGATGAAGATTTCGGAGACCAGGAATTCCGGTTCACCAAGCCTAGTTCGTTGGGCGGCCAGAAATTCATTCACCTCAGCTTCTGGAATATTTGCCTGTTCCCCAAGCATGCCACGCAATAGCCGCGCCCAGCCGATCTGAGCGCGGATCTGATCATAAAGCACGCGCGGCTCAATCCCGGCGCGGCGTAGATTCTGCACGACGCCGCCCTGGGGCAGGCCATTGCGGCTTTCGATATTGGCGACGGAGCTTGCGATATCCTGATCCGTCACAGGGATGCGTCGGCGGCTGAGTTCCTGG
Organism: Alphaproteobacteria bacterium; assembly: GCA_026400795.1. Taxonomy (GTDB): domain Bacteria; phylum Pseudomonadota; class Alphaproteobacteria; order Acetobacterales; family Acetobacteraceae; genus Neoroseomonas. The sequence continues at coordinate 16,029 of JAPLOJ010000213.1, read as the reverse complement.
ATGCGCAGCCGCTCATCAATGAGCAATCGCAGGATCTGATCCCCACCTTGGGCGCCGGCATCGCCCGTGACACCAGCTGAAAGCGCCAGCAAACGCCGGCGGCTTTCGATCTCGCTCCGCGTGATGACATCACCATTCACCACGGCGACAATGCTGTTCACGCTGCCGCCCGCGGATTGTGCCACAGCAGCAGGTATGGTGCCGGCCGGCATCAGCAACGCCGCCAGCAGCACCAATGCCAGATATGGCTTTCGCGACAACATCACGGCGCGCATCAACGCCTCCTGCAGATTACCGCCCTTGGCGGGTGGTGTGGCCCAATAGCTCATAAAGCCCTCAATCCGAAATCGCCGATGGTTTTGAAGCCAAGGCGGAACAGCAGCATGGTGGACGCTGGGTAAAGATCATTGGTTGCCGGGTCTTCCGCATAGCGTTTGATGAAGCGCGTTTCAAAAATGAAGCACTCATCCTCATACAGCGCCGAAAGTCCCAGGGCCACCGGGCGATTGAGCTGGATATCCTGCCGCCCAAAGGCGCTGACGCGCCATAGACCAAGACGCTGGGTCGCGCCCGAGTAAACTTCCTCGCGCTGCGCAACCGGATTGAGATAGGGCATGGGCGGGGCTTGCAGGTAGCCAAGGGTGAAGGAGGTATCGCTCAAAGGCCGAACGGTCGTGCTGACATCATAGGCGCGGGCGGCAAAGCTCTCCCCACCGCGGCGGGCGCGGCCGGTCAGGTCAATCCAAGAGCTGGGGCGGAGGGTGAGCCGGCTGACCCAATCGGAAGCTCGATTTTCAAGACCACTATAAGGGTAGAAGGGGCCGCCATCTTCCTGAACGCGGAAGGATCGCCCAACAACGGCTTCCACCTGCCGATCCTGGGGCAGGAACCAGGCGCCGCGTAGCGCCATATCGGCACGGGTGCCGCCTTCCTGCCGATCTCGCCCGGTGAAGCGATTGAGCGAAAACAGATTGGCATCCGTGAAGTCAAAGACAATGCTGTCTTCATTGGGGATACGATATTGGCTGCCGGTCATGGGGCCAGTCACCAATTGGATGCGCGGTTCGACCACCTGGCTGCCCCAATCGTCGCCATCGCGCAGGAAGGGCATGCGCCAATCGAGTGCTGCGCGGATATTGGCCGCCCCGCTTTGGCCATTAGGGCTGCCAGCGGCGTAATTGGGCGCCAGGTTAATATCCTCGAAATCATAGGCGGCCAGATCGCTTTGTGCGCGGAGCGTCCAGATCCCGCCCAGATCATCCATGCGCGGCAGGGCATAACCAATGCGCGATGAAGCGCGGCGCGTGCTGGTGCCGGAACCGCGAAATACGGCAAAGTTCCAGGTATCAACCGTGAGGCGCCCGCCGAGTGAGTCTTCTGGCGATTCCCAATCTGCATAGATATTGGGGAGTACCAGCGGAATACGATCAATGTCATCGGTCCGGCGCAGCCCCTGATAGGCGCGCGCGTCGAACCGCGCGAAACCCTCGCTACCCCAAAAACCTTCGGTGAAGAGCGTTGTTGGCAGAACACGCTGCCCGCCATAGCGATAGATGCGCAGATATTGTTCGGAAGTGGCGCGGTTTGCATCGAATCCCGCGCGCCAGGTCTCATCAAGCGAAAAGCGACCCTTGGCGAAGATATGGCCAGCAAAGCCTTCTTCTGTACCGTCCTTGCCATCAAGGTAGCCGATGGAACTTAGCACCTCCATCTCGCCACTATTGAAGCGACGGCGGTAATCCATACCCAGATTGGGCGCGACACGCGTTGAGGTAGTGGGGCGCAGCACCAATTCCTGACTCTCATCAATCGCCCAGTAATAGGGCGTTTCAATGAAACCACCGAGATATTTGGTGATGCCGAAGCTTGGGCTCAGAAACCCGGATTGTCGCGCAGCAGACCCATCGGGATGCTGGAAATAGGGCAGCCACATGACCGGTACCCCGGCCATATCAAGCGAGGCACCGCGATAGCGCACTTGCTGTTCGTTGCGATCCAGGGTTGCCGTGCGCGCACGCAATTGCCAAAGGGGCGGCGCGAGCGGGTCATCCTTGCAGGGGTCACAGACCGAATAGACAACGCGGGAAAGATCGAAAATTGAGCCATCAGTACGCCGCGCGCCCGTGGCGGCGATCCGGCCATTTTGCAGCAGATACCCGCGCAGCCCTTCCAGCACGCCATCGCGCATCTGGTTGGAAAGCTCAGCGCTTTCCGCGAACATCACCTGGCCATCAGCCTCGATCAGTTGCACATTGCCGCGCGCGGTCGCTACACCCGAATTACGGTTATAGGTCAGTTCATCGGCACGCAGGATGCGTCCACCCTGGAAGGCTTCCACCTTCCCCCGCGCCACCACCAAAGCGGCGTTTTGATCATATTGGACTTCATCGGCCGTGAAGGTGACGGGTGCGTCCTGCGTTGTACCGGCGGGCGTCGCTGGCGTTGCGGCAGGCTGTTGGGTCGGCAGGATTGGCGCAATACTTGGCGACGGGGCAATCGGTGGCAGCATCGGGGCCTGCGCAAGCGCAAGGCTTGGTGCCGAAGCCAGCAGCACCAGCAGAAAATTTCTCCCGGCCCGGCGCCACATTCTAACCATCCTCAAGATGCAGCAGCAGCGCCGCTGCCAGCAGGAATCCGGCGCCCGCCGGCGCCCAGGCGGCCAATACCACAGGAAGCGTGCCCGCTTCACCGAATTCGCCAGTGATTTTATCCAGCACGAAAAGCGCAAAACCGGCGCTGATCCCACCCGCAATCATGCGCGCCACACCACCACGCCGGGCAGAGCGCATGGAAAACCCCGCCGCGAGCAGTGCCATGGCAATGGCAAGCAGGGGCAGCGCCAGCAGGGATTGAAAATGCAGCCGGTGGCGGATGGCGGAAAAGCCCGCATCTTCCAGGATTTTGATGAATTCAGGCAGCGCCCAAAGGCTGAGCGTATCCGGGGTTGCGAAGGAATTCTCAATCCGCTCCGGCGTCAATTCTGTTGGAAAATTAAGACTTTGCGGCGCGCCGGCTACCCGTTCTGCCCCGAACACCACGGCGCCTTCGAAGCGCCAGCGGCCGGTTTGCAGCAGGGCTGACGCGGCTTCGATCCGCGCCAAGGGACGATCATCAGCAGAAAGCCGCCAGATCGTCACCTCGGAAAGGCGCAGCGCCTCGCCGGGGCGTAATTCCCTAGTGGCCACGGGGCGGCCCGAAATAATGGCAACGCCCTGGGGTTGCAGCCCCTCATCGGCCTGGCGCAGCCAGAGCCTGCCGCCAGCCAGCGCCGTGATGCCACCCACATTGCGAAGGTAAAGCTGATCAAGCCGTTCGGCACGCGCCAGCATGGCGGAGGATAGCGGCGAAAGTGCCGTGCTGGCGCCAAGCCCGAGCAGCAACGCGACCAGCACCGGGCCGGCCAGAAAGCCCCAGGCCGAAATCCCGGCCGCGCGCGCCACGACCAATTCGGAAAACCGCGTCAGCCGCCAGAAGGCGATGATGCCACCAAGCAGCACCGCAAAGGGCAGGATCTGCATGGCCACATAGGGCACGCGGAGTGCCGCGATCTGCGCCACCAGGGCGAAATTCGCCTCAGGCCGCGTTGCTGCGCGGCGCAGCAATTCGATCAGGTCAAACAGCGCGACCAGCGCCGATAGCGACAGCACCATCAGCAGCGCCATGGCGGCAAAGCGCCGCCGCCTGGCAGAATGGCATGCAGCCAGATCAACCAGATCAGCCCATCGCGCCGGGCTGCGGCATTGCCGAGGGTGAGACCAAGCGCCAGCAGCGCCACCATGATGCCAACGCCAAGCACCACGCCTATACCCCCGCCATGGCGCCGGAATTGCCCAGTCAGTGCCACCGCCAGCCCGACCAGCGCGAAGGAAAGCGCGGTCAGCGGGCTTGCCATGCGCTGATGCGCTTCGGAGCGGAAACGCCTGACATCGCGGGGACGCAGTTCCTCCGAAGGATCAGGGTACAGTAATTCAGAGATGGAGCGTTCGCGGCTATCGCGGCTGCGGGTTTCCTCGTTACGCGCCACACGGGCCAGATCAACACTGTTTTCGGAAAAGCTCAGCACGGTCAGGCGCGGCGGCGCGCCTGATGCGCCTTTTTCCATTTGCTGGCGCACGCCATCATAAAGCGTCACGCGTGGACCATCCGCCCCCTGACCGATGCGCCCAGATTGCGCCAGGATGGTCACTGCCCCACCGGCTTCGCGCTGGTCATGCACCAGAATGCCGCGCAGCGTGCCATCGGTTTCGCGTTTGCGGGCATAGACGGTCAGATCATTGCCAAGGGTGGAGAAAACGCCTTCCTGCAACAGCACGCCCACCAATTGATTGCGGATTTCAAACTGCCATTGCCGAAAGGCGGTGTGGCTAAGCGGCACCAGCCAGAAATTCAGGAAGGCCATCACGGCCACGACCAGCAGCCCAAGCGCCAAGGCAGGGCGCGCGATTTGCCAATTGGAAAGCCCGGCTGCACGCATCACCACCAATTCACGGTCCCCGGCCAGGCGTAAATGCACGAATAGCATCACGATGAAGGTCGTGATCGGCAGAATGACCGAAAAGAAGGATGGCAATAAAAGGCTGGTCAATTCGAAAAACACTGCAAGCGATAGCCCGCGATCCAGCACCAATTCGATAAAGCGCAAGGATTGCGTCAGCCAGACAAGTGCCGCCAGCCCCACCGTGACGGCAAGCAAAGCCAGCGCAAGCTGGCGGAACAAATAGCGGTCGAGCAGGGTCATCGGCTTGGCAAGCCTAGCCGCTTGGCGCCAATGCCGAAAGCGGCAAAGGCTTCAGGGCAGCACCTTGCCCGGATTCATCAGGCCCTTGGGGTCCAGCGCGGCCTTGATTTGCCGCATCACTGCAAGCTCCGCCCCCCCGCGCCATTCTTCCATCATATCGGTCTTAAGCTGCCCGATGCCATGTTCCGCGCTGAAGGACCCGTCTAATTCCCGCACCACTTCATTCACGCAATCCATGATGTCATGGCTGCGCGCCAGGAAGGCGGTAGGGTCAGCGCCTTCGGGCTGCACCAAATTCACATGAATATTGCCATCGCCCATATGGCCGAAGGGCATGGGGCGGATGCCCGGCATTAGCTTGCGGCAGGCTTCCGAGGCACGTTCAATCAGCTCCGGCACGCGGGAGACTGGGACCGAGACATCATTCTTCACCGAAGCGCCGGCCTTGCGCTGCGCTTCGGTGTGTTCTTCGCGAATGCGCCAAAGTGCGGCGCGCTGCGCTTCGCTTTCCGCCAGTACGGCATCCAGCACCTCGCCCGATTCCATCGCCGGCGCCAGCACCTGTTCCGCAAGGCCGCGCAAATCCGCATCTGGCCTGGTGGAGGCCAAATCAATCAGCGCATAATGGCCAGCGCGTTCGGCAAGCGGCAGGGTCACGCCGGGGATGAGTTGCACGGTCAGGTCCACGCCATCGCCCGACATATATTCAAAGGCCCGGATCGCGCTTTCATCATTGTCGCGAAAGCGGCGGAACAGGCCCAGCGCTGCTTCGGCATCACGCACGGCGGCGAAAATCACCTCATTGGCGCGGGGGCGGGCGAAAAGCTTCAAGACAGCGGCGGTGATGATGCCAAGCGTGCCTTCGGCGCCGACAAAAACATGGCGCAGCGCATAGCCGGTATTGTCTTTGCGCAAGCGCCTCAGGCCATGCCAGATGCTGCCATCGGGTAGCACCACTTCAAGCCCCAGCATCAATTCCCGCGCATTGCCGTAGCGCACGGTGTTGTTGCCGCCGGCATTGGTGGAAAGCACGCCGCCGATCATGGCCGTGCCTTCGCCGCCGAAACTGAGCGGGAAAAGGCAGCCTGCAGCGGCAGCCGCTTCCTGCGCGGTTTTCACCACCACGCCCGCTTCGGCTGTCATGGTCATATCCATCGGATCAAGGTCCCGGATGCGGTTCATGCGCGCCAGCGAGACAATTACCGCGCGTCCCGACCCATCCGGCGTGGCCCCACCGACCATGGAGGTATTGCCCCCCTGCGGGACAATGGCGATGCCGGCGGCCGCGCAAAGCCTAACCGCTTCGGCCAATTCCGCCGTATTGGCGGGGCGGAGCAAAGCCAGCGCCCGGCCCTGATACAGGCTCCGCCAATCGGCCAAAGCGGGGGCGAGGTCGGAGGCATCGGTTAGCAGCCCGGCGGGGCCAAGCAGGCTGGCAAGCGCGGGGAGGGGGGATGGTGAATCGGCCATGGGCTGTTCAAACCCCCCTGCCTTGCGCGGTCAAGTTCCTACTACTCCACCTTGATCTCGGCGGCTGTGATCAGCGCCTGCCAGCGGGTGATCTCGGTCGCGTTGAAACGGGCCAATTCCGCCGCATCCCCTTGCATGGGCTCAAAACCAAGGGTGGAGAGGCGTTCCACCACCGCGCGGTCACTCAGTGCGCGCGCAAGGGCAGCTTCCATGCCGCGCACAGCCTCGGTCGGGGTATTAGCCGGGGCATAGACCCCCATCCAGGCGGCCACATCAAACCCGGCCAGCCCGGCTTCCTGAAGCGTCGGCAGGTTCGGCAGCAGGGTGCTGCGTTGCGCGCCCGTCAGCGCCAAGGGCCGCAACTCATTGCCGCGCGCCAGCGGGATGCCGATGGTGAGGTCCACAATGGCGAAGGAAATCCGCCCCGCCACCAAATCGGTCATGGTATTGGCGGAGGAGCGATAGGGCACATCCAGCACCTCGGCCCCGATCTGGCGCACAAAGCTTTTGCCGGCGGCGAGATAGACCGCCGACCAATGGCCGAAGCTGAGCTTGCCCGGTTCCGCGCGCAGCAGGCTGATAAGTTCCGCAATATTCTGCGCTTTCACGGACGGATGCACCGCGAGCATGAGCGGGAAGATGCCAATGCGCCCAACCGGGGCGAAATCGCGCACCGGATCATAGGGCAGGCTGCGATAGAGCGCCGGGTTGATCGCTTGGGTGGTGCCGGTGGTGAAGAAGAAGCTGTAGCCATCGGGCCTGGCGCGCGCCGCCGCGATCGCGCCGATATTGCCATTGGCGCCACCGCGATTTTCGATAACCACCGCCTGACCCAGGCTGCGCCCGAGGTGATCGGCCATTATGCGCGCCACGCCATCTGTGCCGCCGCCCGCGGCGAAAGGAACGATGGCGGTGATGGGCCGCTCGGGCCAGGCGGCAAGGGTTGGGTGTGCGGTGAGCGCCATGACGGCGCCAATGATCCAGCCAAAAACGCGCATTTTCCTCTCCTGTCCAGCGCGGTTGGTCCGCGCTTTGGTCATGAGCGGGTATGCTGTGCCGATGCGCGGCCCAGGTCCAGCCCCTTCGCGCTGCTTGACAGGGTTTCGCCGCTTGCCGAGGCTTTTGCCCGATAAGCAAGGATGAAACATCGTGACCGCTGCGCTGGATGGGCTGGTTGTTCTGGATCTCACGAATTTTCTCTCTGGCCCCTATTGCACCATGCTGCTTGGTGATCTGGGCGCCGATGTCATCAAGGTGGAACGCCCTGATGGCGGCGATGATGCGCGGCGCATGCCGCCCTTTGTGGATGGCCGCAGCCAGCCCTTCGCCGTGTGGAACCGCAACAAGCGCAGCATCACCGCGGATTTGAAACAGCCCGAGGATATTGAGCTGGTCCGCCAATTGGCGCTCCGCGCCGATGTGCTGGTGGAAAACTTCCGCACCGGCACTTTGGCCCGGCTTGGGCTGGGGTGGGAGGCGCTGAGTGCCGCCAATCCGCGCCTGATCTGGTGTGCGATTTCAGGTTTCGGCCAGACCGGGCCTTGGGCGGATCATGGGGGCCTTGATATGATGGCACAGGGCATGTCTGGCCTGATGGCCGGCAATGGTCCGCCTGATGGCGAACCGTACCGCCTGCCGATCGCCATTACCGATGTTACGGCGGGGATGTTTTCGGCGCTGTCGGTGCTGGCCGCCTTGCAGGCGCGGGAGAAGACAGGGCAGGGCCAGCGCATTGATCAATCCCTGTTCGAAGCGGGCGTGGCGCTTGGCGTTTATGAAGCGGCGCATGTTTTCGCCCATGGCACGCGCCCTTCGCGGCTTGGGCAATTGCATCGCGGATCGGCACCCTATCGCGTGTTTCAGACAGCCGATGGCTACATCACGCTGGGTGCTTCCAAGGAGAAATTCTGGCAGTCGCTATGCGGCATTATCGGCCGGCCGGAATTGGCCACCGATCCGCGCTTCAAGACCAATGCTGATCGGGTCGCGAATAACGCTGCGCTGATTACGATTTTGCAGGATATTCTGGCAACGCGCGGCAGTGCCGAATGGCTGGCGGCACTTGGCAAGGCCGGCATCCCATCGGAGTCCGTGCTTTCTTATGATGAGGCCTTGGCGCATCCGCAGGGGCAGGCCCGCGGCTTGGTGAGCGTATTTGAAGACCCCGAACGCGGACCGATCCAGCATTTGGCATCACCGCTCAGGCTGGAAGGCACGCCGGCACGCATCACCCGCCGCACGCCGGATTTGGGCGAGCATAATGCGGAAATCCGGGCATGGTTGGCGCAAAAAGCTTGACGCGGCAGGGGCGAAAATTGTCTGATTTCGGCGGGATTCTCGTGCCGTGCCTTGCCGAGTGGTCGTTGTTTCGACCTCTATCGGGCCCGTCCGGGAAAACCGGAAAACGCGGCGGCGCTTCCGCCGCCATAACAAAAGGGGCTCGCGTTATGCCGAATGGCACTGTGAAATGGTTCAATGCAACCAAAGGCTTTGGTTTCATCCTGCCCGATGATGGCGGCAAGGATGTCTTTGTGCATATCACCGCCGTGCAGCAGGCGGGGCTGCAGGGGCTTAAGGAAAACCAAAAGCTGAGCTTTGAAGTCGCGAGCGAACGCGGCAAGCCTGCGGCCATCAATTTGAAACCGCTGTAGCGCCTTTGCCCCGCAAAGCCCAGGCGGCGCCGCGCTAATTGCGCCGCGCTGCCCGTGTTCTTCCGTAGCTTATCCGGCGCGGAAAGTGATGGGCTTTGCACCTTCCCACAATACCGCGCGGCCGGTCTTGGCCAAGCGATCAAGGCCTTCGCGAATGGTCAGGAAATGGTTTCCGGCCAGTTGCCCCGCCTTGCTGGCAAAGCAGGTGGGGCCATAGGCCACCAGGATTTCGGTTTCACTCATGGAACCGGGATGGACAATGATTTGCCCCGGCGCGGGGTAGCTGGTGGCGTTTTCCCAGGGGATGGAAAGCTCCCGCTCACCCATTGGAATCCAGCAGGCTTCGCCGGACCAGCGCACATGGATGATGCGGTCCTGATAGGGCAGCAGGGCGCGGAAACGCTCGCAGGTCTTGGGCGCGGCAGCGCCTTCAAAAAACGCCTCGAAAATTTCGCCACCAATATCAATGATGATGTCAGCCATGACTGCCCCTTGTCTACCGGCGCCCATATGGCGCCTTACGTTTTCGGGTTACGCGACCGCGCCGCGCTTGCCAAGCCCGGGACCAGCCATGGCCGCCACCCTTACTCCTTCGCCACATTCGCCTCTGCGGCGATGCGCGCCCAAAGCTCTAATTCGCGGCGATTGAATTCGCCAAGGGCTTCAGGCGTGCTGGTGGTAGAAACAATGCCAAGCGCACCGATATGGCGCTTCGCTTCATCGCTTTGGCCGATCGTGACCATCTCACGGTTCAGCCGCGCAATGATTGCGGGTGGCGTACGCGCCGGCATCCAGGAACCGTTCCAGGACGCGAAATCAAAGCCGGGTAGTGCTGCTTCCGCAACGGTGGGTACATCCGGCAGGGTTTCAACGCGCCGCGCGGTGGTAACAGCCAGGGCGCGAATAGTGCCGGCGCGCAAATGCTCCACTGCCGGCCCAAGATCGGTCACGAGAAAATGCAGCCGCCCGCCCAGTAAATCCGCCATGGCCTGCGGCGTACCGCGATAGGAGATTTGCTCAGCCTTGAAGCCGGCGGCCTGGCTCAGAAGATGCGTGCCCGCAAGCCCGCCCGCATTGCCGATGCCGTAATTCAACGCGCCAGGGTTGGCACGCGCATGGGCGATGAAGGCTTGCAGATCGCGCGCAGGATTATCCGCACGCACCAACACGCCAAGCGGGTTGATGCTGATCATGGAAAGTGGGGCGAAGTCGCGGAGCGGATCATAGCCCGGCTCACGCATCAGATGCGGATTGGCAGCGTGCGTGGAAACAGAGCCGAAGAAGATCGTGTATCCATCAGGCGCGGCACGGGCGGCAGCGCGTGCGCCGATGGCGCCGTTCGCGCCGCCGATATTCTCAATGACAAAGTTCTGCCCGAATATGCGCGCCAAACGTTCCCCGTAGAACCGCGCGAGGCTATCCGTGCCGCTGCCGGCTGGGAAAGCCGCAATGATGCGGACAGAGCGGTTGGGCCAATTGGCTTCCTGCGCGCGTAGGATGCTCGGCGAAAACAGCGCCGCGCCAGCGCCAAGCGCGAGTAGGGAACGGCGGGTTGCGGTGGTCTTATCTTCCATTTGTGATCCTCCCTTTTTCTTTAGATAGTTCAGGCGAAGTCGAATTCGCGGTAGCCGCCGGCAGCAACATCATCCGCGATACGGCGATATTCCACAGCGCCGCCATAATAGCCAAGGGTGCGGCGGATGTCGCGCCCTTCAACATTGCGATTGATGCCGGTTTGCCATGAATTGACCTCGGCAAACAGCAACCCCGCCACGGCGTCTTCCACCTTTTCAGCCCACCACTGCACGGCTTCAGACTTTGGTTCCACGCGCTTCAGGCTGTGCTTGCGCATATGGATGACAAGGCCCGTGACCCAATCAACGATTTCTTCGATATTGCGCGGGATATTGCCGCGCGCGGTATGGGGGCCGAGCACCATCAGCATATTCGGAAAACCCTCTGCCATCACGCCCAGGAAGGTCTTTGGCGTGTTGATCCATTCCTGCTTCAGGCTGCGCCCACCAGGGCCGCGGATATCAAGGCGGTCATAAGGCCCCGTCACACCATCGAAGCCTGTCGAGAAGATCAGGATATCGAAACCAAATTCCTCAGCGTTGGTTCTGATGCCTTCTGGGGTGATGCGCTCGATCGGGGTTTCATTGATGTCCACCAGCCGGACATTGGGTTGGTTATAAACTTCGTAGTAGCCGCTTTCCAAAGGAAGCCGCCGGGTGCCAAAACCGTGATTCTTGGGGATGAGTTTCTCCGCAACGGCCGGATCCTTCACCCTTTCGCGGATCTTGCGCGCCATGAACTCGCTTGCCAGCGAATTGGCTTATTTACTGGTCAGAACATCGGCGAAGTTGCCGACCCAAATGCCAAAACCGGGTTCGGCATAGAGCTTTTCCCAAAAGGCTTCGCGTTCTTCGGCGGAGACTTCCAGCGCCTTGCGCGGATCCGTCTGGTGAATGAAGCAGGTCGCGGTTTCCCGACAGCGGGCGAAGATTTCCGGATAGCTTGCCTTGATTTTCACTTGCTCCTCCCGGGTGATCTTGCGGTTATGCAAGGGCGCCGCCCAATTCGGCGTACGCTGAAACACCGTCAAATGGCCAACATCCTTGGCGATGGTTTGGATGATCTGAATGGCGGTGGCACCCGTGCCAATGATGCCCACGCGCTTGCCCTTGAAATCCACCGGATCGTGCGGCCAGCGGGCGGTATGGAAGGCTTGGCCCGTGAAGGATTCTCGCCCAGGAATATTGGGCAAGGTGGGCGCGGAAAGCGGACCAAGCCCCGTGATCAGTAACGGCGCGCTGCAGGTCTCGCCATTCTCTAACGTCACGGTCCAGAGATTTTGCGCATCGTCAAAATGTGCGGCCTTGACGCGGCTATTGAAGGTGATGTGCTTGCGCAGATCGAATTTATTGGCGACGAAATCCAGATAGCGCAGCGTATCCGGCTGCGCAGAGAAATGTTCTGTCCATTCCCATTCCTGGAGCAGTTCCTTTGAAAAGGAATAGCCATAGGACCAGCTTTCGGAATCAAAGCGCGCGCCAGGATAGCGATTCCAATACCAGGTGCCGCCCAGATCCGAACCCGCCTCAAACACACGAAGCTTCATGCCAAGCTCTCGCAGCCGGATCAGCTGATACATGCCGGAGATGCCGGCGCCGATGATGATGGCATCCGCATCGGCGGAGATTGACGCATTTTCGTGTACCGAAGCTTTTTCTAGCATGGGATCGAGCCCAACCTTATTGCATTTCATATACCCAACATGGGCAGGATCGCACCAGCGTACCGAAGCGGTGCCAAGTGAGATGGCAAGCGCAAAGCCCGATCCGTTATGCACGATTTTGGATTATGACCAGTGGGGGAAGATTTTGGCAAATACGCCCCCCAGTGGGCGGATCAGCCGTTGTCCTTCATTGGGGTTTTCGGCGGGGTAGCATCGCGCGATTTCCACACGCTTCAACCGACCGGTAACTAACGCCGATTTATTATGCAGAAATCGTCTTGCTCCGTTCTAACTCTATCTTCATGACTATCTTTTAGACAGGAACCTCTGTCTCGAACGCTGAAAAGAGGTTTCTGTCCCATGTCCTACAGACAATCCCAGGCAAAGATCGCCACGCGACTTGCCCTGGCCATCGCGCTTCCGATCTTGGCGGTCCTGCTGATGAGTGGGCTTGTCATCTCCCAACAGCTTCAGACGGTGCGGCAGGCCGATCAGCTTCAGGCGCTCAGCCATTTCAGCTCTCGCATCAGTGACCTGGTGCATGAGTTGCAGAAGGAACGCGGCATGTCCGCGTTATTCATTGGCAGCCGCGGACAACAAATGGGCACAGAACTTCAGGCGCAGCGGCGCGATACGGACGGCCAGATCGCCATTGTGCGCGATACGCTGCGCGGATTGTCGCTCACTGATTATAGCGCCGAACTTCGCCAGAGTGTTGAAAAGGGGCTTGCCGGCCTGAGCGAGCTTGAGGGCAAGCGCGCTGACGTCAGTGGCCTCAGGATCGTAGGGCCGGATTCTTTTCGTTTCTATACCTCGCTGATTACCAATCTTCTCGCGGTGCCACAGGAATCGGTGAAGGTATCAGATTCACCAGCTGTCACCGCTAATCTTCTGTCGTACTATAACTTCTTGGCGGCGAAGGAACGCGCTGGTCAGGAACGGGCAACCGGTTCCGCGGGCTTTGCTTCTGGCCAGTTTGTGCCGGCGCAGTATCGCACCTTGCTGACGATCCTGGCCGAACAGGCGGCCTATCTTTCATCTTTCCAATCCTACGCCACGGAAGCGCAACGTAATGCGGCTCAACAAACCTTGAGCGGCCCGGTAATCACGGAAGCCGAACGCCTGCGTCGCATTGCGGTGGAAGCCGGCGCGGAAAAGCCGCTTGGTGGTGTAGCCGCACGCGATTGGTTCAAGGCAACCACGGACCGCATTGACCTGATGAAAACCGTTGAGGACGTGCTGCAGCGTGATCTTGCCGCGCTTAATCAGGCGAATGCGGCTGAGGCTTGGAAAATCCTGACCTATGGTTCTGCCTTCGCACTGCTCATGCTGATGGCGGCCTTGACTGTTGGCTTTATCCTGGCGCGCGGTATCACGCGCCCCATCACCGGCATGACGGAAGCCATGCGCGCCCTGTCCAGGGGTGATCTGTCAACGGTAATCCCGGGGCGCGACAAGCGCGATGAAATCGGCACCATGGCGGAAGCGCTGGAAGTTTTCCGCAATGGCATGATGGAAGCCGAAGAACTTCGGAAGGCGCAGGAGACGCAAAAGCAACGCGCCGCAGAAGAACGCCGCATCGCCATGAACGCCCTTGCCGACAAATTCGAGCACAGCATTGGCGAGGTGGTGGGCAATGTGACGCAGGCATCTTCTCGCTTGCAGGGAACAGCCGAGGATATGGCCCGCACGGCTGAGGAAACCTCGGGCCAATCAACGGCGGTCGCGGCTGCATCGGAACAGGTGACGCAGAATGTGCAGACGGTTGCTTCCGCGACCGAGGAGCTTTCGGCTTCCATTCGCGAAATCGCGCAGCAAGTGGCTGAATCCAGCAGAATGACCAATGAAGCGGTCGGCCAGGCGCGGAGCAGCACGCAGGAAGTACAGGGCCTGACAGATGCGGCGCAGCGCATTGGCGATGTTGTGCGCATCATCAACGATATCGCCGGTCAGACCAATCTGCTTGCTCTGAATGCCACGATTGAAGCCGCACGCGCGGGTGAAGCCGGTAAGGGTTTTGCTGTTGTTGCTTCTGAGGTGAAGGCGCTGGCATCGCAGACAACCAAGGCGACTGACGAAATTGCCTCTCAGATCAAGGCCATGCAGGAAGCCACACAGCGTTCCGCGCAAGTAATCACGCATATTGCGGAAACCATTGATCATCTCAGCCAAAGTTCAACCGCCATTGCTTCGGCTGTTGAAGAACAGGGCGCGGCAACGCAGGAAATCGCGCGCAATGTGCAGCAGGCCGCGGTGGGCACCACGGAAGTGGCGGGCAATATCACCCAAGTCAGCCAGGCCGCGAGTGTCACGGGCGGTGCCGCAACATCATTGCTTTCGGCGGCTGGGACGCTCAGCAAGGATGGCGCGGCGTTGAAGAAGCAAGTGGACAGCTTCCTCCGCGAAATTCGTGCGGCCTGAGGCTGATAAGCGCAGCCCCAGGAAAGCCATAGCCTGCCTTTCCAGGGCACAGGCCGGATGCCATGATGCCATCGAGAGAAAAGGTGGCAGATCATGGCACGCTTCAACGGCAAGGTTATTCTGATTTCGGGTGGTGCGCGCGGCCAGGGCGCGGCGGAAGCGCGCTTGCTGGTTGCGGAAGGCGCCAGCGTTATCCTTGGCGATGTGCTGGAAGCCGAAGGTGAAGCCCTGGCACGTGAACTTGGCCCCGCCGCGCATTTCCTTAGGCTTGATGTGACCGAAGAAGCGGATTGGGCGCGTGCGGTTGCGGCCGCTGAAGCGCTCGGTCCGCTGACCGGGCTTGTGAATAATGCCGGCATCTATGTGCCGAAGCTGATGATGGAAACGGATGCGGCGCTGTTCGAACGCCATACGCGCATCAATCAGCTTGGTTGTTTTCTTGGCATGAAGGCGGTGGTGCCGGCGATGGAAAAGGCGGGCGGAGGTTCCATTGTGAATATTTCCTCGACCGCCGGGCTGCGCGGATCAGCGCGCGCATTCGCTTATGGCGCGACGAAATGGGCGCTGCGTGGCATGACGAAATCCGCCGCGATGGAATTGGCATCCCGCGGCATTCGCGTGAATTCAGTCCATCCCGGGCCGATCGCCACACCCATGCTGGATATCCGCTCACCAGAAGAAAACGCGGCACGATTGAAATCCGTGCCTATGGGGCGACAAGGTACGGCGGAGGAAGTGGCGCGGCTGGTGCTGTTCCTGCTTTCCGATGACAGCGCTTATATGACCGGGTCGGAACTTGCCATTGATGGCGGCGCCACGCTTTGAAAGCTTTCAGTATCCCAGGCTGAAATCCACCAAATTGATCAGTGGCCGCCCAGCGCGCATGTTGTGGATATTCTCCACCACCTGAGGCGCGACGCTGGATGGGATGGTGATGCTAGCGGCATGTGGCGTCAGGAACACCTTGGGATGAGACCAGAAGGGGCTTTCCGGCGGCAGGGGCTCGGGTTCGAAAACATCCAAGGCCGCGCCGGCGATATGGCCGGAATCGAGTGCAGCCAGCATATCTTGCGCCACCATATGCCCGCCACGCGCACCATTGATCACGTAAGCGCCACGCGGTAGGGCGGATAAAAGCTTCGCGTTCAGAACGCCGCGCGTTTCAGGTGTCAGCGGCAGCAGGCAGATCAGGATATCGGTTTTCGCCGCCATGGCCATCAGCCCATCCGCACCATGGAAGGTTTGCACGCCATGCAGAGCCTTCGCACTGCGTGACCAGCCCATCACCGGAAAACCAAGCGCGGTCAGCACGCGCGCCGAAGCGCTGCCCAATTCGCCAATACCTAGAATGCCGATGCGCCGTTCGGATGTGCTGGGCGCGGATAACTCAAGCCATTCCTTGCGCTGTTGCAGCGCGCGGTATTCCGGATCCTGCCGATGAAAGCGCAGCACATTCAGCAGCACCCATTCCGCCATGGCGCTGGTCAGCAGCACATCCTTCAACCGCGCTA
>JAPLOJ010000246.1 GCA_026400795.1 Alphaproteobacteria bacterium | reverse complement strand
TCAATAACGCCGTGATCACGAAGCCAGCGGAACATTTGCCAATCCTCCTTCTATTCCGCCGCGACGGCATGGGCAGGGGCAAAGCGCGGCGCGGGTTCCGCGGCTTCCCCTTCAGTGACGGTCTTCCACAAATTGAACGCCATGATCAGCGCGCCGGTGAGGTACAAAACACCACCGAGTGCGCGGATGACGTAATAGGGGTGCATGGCTTCCACTGTTTCCACGAAGGAATATTGCAGGAAGCCAAGTTCATCATAGGCACGCCACATCAAGCCCTGCATGATGCCGGATACCCACATGGCAGTGATGTAGAAAACAATGCCAAGGGTCGCGATCCAGAAATGCCAAGAGATCAGGCGTTCGCTCCAGATGCTTTTCTTCTGCCAAAGCACAGGGAAAAGATAGTAAAGCGCGCCGAAGGTGATGAAGCCCACCCAGCCCATGGCGCCGGAATGCACATGGCCGATGGTCCAATCCGTATAATGCGAAAGACCATTGACGGCCTTGATGGACATGACCGGGCCTTCAAAGGTGGACATGCCGTAAAAGCCCAGCGCGGCAACAGAAAAGCGCAGCGACGGATTGGTGCGCAGCTTGTCCCAAGCGCCCGAGAGCGTCATCAGGCCGTTGATCATGCCACCCCAGGACGGCATCCAAAGCATGACGGAAAACACCATGCCCAGCGTCTGCGCCC
This sequence comes from Alphaproteobacteria bacterium, assembly GCA_026400795.1. Taxonomy (GTDB): domain Bacteria; phylum Pseudomonadota; class Alphaproteobacteria; order Acetobacterales; family Acetobacteraceae; genus Neoroseomonas. The sequence continues at coordinate 1,150 of JAPLOJ010000246.1, read as the reverse complement.
AATCGGGCAGCGCGGTGTAATGCAGATGGTGCGGACCTGCCCAGATATAGAGGAAGATCAAGGTCCAGAAATGAACAATCGAAAGCCTATAGGAATAAACTGGCCGATCCGCCTGCTTCGGGATCAGGTAATACATCATTCCCAGAAAGCCAGCGGTCAGGAAGAAGCCCACCGCATTATGGCCATACCACCACTGGATCATGGCGCCTTGCACACCCGGGGTGGCGGAATAGGAATGCGATGACCCAAGGCTGATGGGAATTGAGATGTTGTTGCCGATATGGAGCAACGCGACGGTAATGATGAAAGCAAGGAAGAACCAATTCGCCACATAGATATGCGGTTCCTCGCGCCGCTTGATGGTGCCACCAAAAGCGATCAGGTAGACAACCCAAACCAATGTCAGCCACAAATCCACATACCATTCAGGTTCGGCATATTCCTTGCTCTGCGTGATGCCCAACACATAGCCAAGTGCCGCCATGACAATGAAGAATTGGTAGCCCCAGAACAGGAACCAGCCCATATCATCGCCGCCGAACAACCTGGCGCGGCAGGTGCGCTGCACGATGAACAGGCTGGTGAGGAAAAGCGCATTGCCGCCAAAGGCGAAGATCACCGCGCTTGTATGCACCGGACGAAGCCGCCCGAAGCTTGTCCATTCCAGGTCAAGGTTCAGCAGCGGAAAGGCAAGCTGAAGCGCAATAACAACCCCCACCAGAAATCCCACCACACCCCAAAAGGCGGTGGCGATGGCAAAGGCGCGGATCGGGCCTTCCACGAAAACCGGCGGACCCGGCGGTGCGTAATGCCCTGCGGTGGCTGTAGCGGCCATGCTTGGTCTCCCTCAAGACGCGAGACTCGCAATCAGCCGCGTCGAGGGGCAGGAAAGAATCATATGCGCGCGCCGTCCTTGATAAAGATCAAATTCGCCAAACGGCTCTGCGCTAATTTGCGCGACCAACCGCCGGGCTTTGCGCCCGCGGCGCAAGCGGAGGAAGCGTTTCATGCCAAGCGAAGCAGTGATTGCGCCGCGCCGGCTTACTATTCGGAAGGTGGCGCCCGACCGTCCCTGGGTATGGCTGAATGCGGGCTGGCGCGATTTGATGGCGAACCCAAGGATCGGCTTTTTCTATGGCGGCGCCTTGGC
>JAPLOJ010000002.1 GCA_026400795.1 Alphaproteobacteria bacterium | reverse complement strand
GGAGCGGCACCCCATTTGCGATCCCCTATGGGGCCCTGCTGAGTGACACGGCAGAGAATTTCCTTGCGGCTGACAAGTGCTTCAGTGCCAGCCACATGGCCAATGGGGCCACCAGGCTGCAGCCGCTGATTTTGAATCTGGGCCAGGCCTGTGGGGCCGCAGCGGCCCTCGCTATTCGGCAAGGACGACCCCCAGCTGCTTTATCGGTTCGGCAGCTGCAAAACGTCTTAATCGGTGATCCCCTTGCGCCTGCAGCGGTGGTGCCCCGTTGGGATACCCCCTGGTATCACAGCGAATGGCGCCAAAGGCAGATGGTGGTTCTGGACAACCCCGAGCGGCTCAGCCACCAAGGTTTTGATCCCTCTAGCGGAGGGTTCAGACTGGGTGATTCCCGATGGTACTGGGGGATACACCTTTGCATTTGCTATTTCATCTGGAACTGGTTGTTGGCCGTTGATCACCCTGGAACCCGGGCTGAATCAGTGGTTCAGCCAGTGTGATGGGCCAACCGAGGTCACCCTGATGGGCCAGCTCAATCCCTGGGGGCCCTGGCTCCGGGCCAACCGGATTGCCTCCTAAGCCGTAGGCAGAAGCCCCAGCCCTAATTGGAAGCCCGAAGCCGTAGTTGATCGCGGAGGGAATCGACCAGCTGAACCCGCAGCACGAGGTTATGCCGGACTTCAGCGATGGCAGCATGGCTTCCACTGCCTCCCCAACCTGCTTGCTGGTGGGCACAATGATCACCACGCAATCGGCGCCAGCGGCGGCTTCTGCCAGCGTTGCTGCGGCTTTCGCCCCAGTTTCCGTGGCGAAGGATGCGGCGCGCCCGGGCACCACATCACATACCGTCACATCGAAACCCGCCTTCACCAGGTTGGCCGCCATGGGCCAACCCATATTGCCGATACCGGCAAAGGCGATGCGCTTAAGTGCTGCCGACATCACTTCTTCCCCGGAATCGCGCCTTCGGCGATCAATACCTCATGCGCGGCCTTGAAGGCATCAAGCCCAGCCGGAATGCCGCAATAGGCGGTGGCGTGCAGCAATGTGGCTTTGATTTCATCAACGGTGACGCCGTTGTTCAGCGCGCCCTTCACATGCAGCTTCACTTCCGGGATTTTGCCGAGTGCGGTCAGCATCGCCAGGTTCAGCAGCGAACGGGTCTTGCGGTCCAGCGTGGGGTCGCCCCAGGCCCAGCCCCAGGCCCAGGCGGTGGTGGCGCGCTGGAAGGACATCATGAATTCATCGGCCTTCGCCATGGACGAATCCACATATTCCGGGCCCAATACCGCACGGCGGATGGGCAAACCTTTATCGAACAGCGCCTGATCGTCGGACATCTTATGCTCCTTCATGAATTGGATGGGGCAGGCTGGCGTGATGGCGCCATGCGGTCAACCGGGGTGGTTTGCGCGAAAGCTATTCCGCCTTTTCCGGTTCATACCAAGGCCAGCGCTGCTTCACGACAGGGCTATCCGGCGCATAGGCGATGCAGGTGCCGATCAAGGCCGGCCTGACCTTTTTTTCATCCACAGCCTCGCCTGCCGCGCGGCGCGCTGCGGCCTGTTCCACTTCCCGCTGGCGACGCACGGGATAGAGCGTTTGGAAGGCAACGGTGCCCATCTGGCCGATCACTTCGCGCAAATGGGTACAGCCATGGATGCCGCCGACCCGTTCATTCACCGCGCGCACAAAGCCAGGCCCGATCTTGAGGCCCGCAAGCCGCGCGAAATTGGGCGCGGCAGCCGGGCAGATATCATAAGGCGTGAAATCAGATGCGGCTTCGCAGGACAGCACCTCAAAATCCTCAGTGATGGTCATGCGGATCCACATGCCATGCAAAGCCTCACCTGGTTCGATCCAGCCGCGGCCTTCATTGTTGAAACCGTAGCTTTTGGTATCCACAAGATGGGCTTCGATATCAAAAAGCCCGTCCTTGCGCTGATAGCCGCGCAATTGGATGTCGCGCAGATGAAGCAGGTTACGCTCGGCGGGTTCAGAAAGCGGCATGGGTCAATATCCGGTTACGCTGCAATGCAGCACCCTTCTGCCATGATGCGCTGATCAGGGCCAGATCAGGCGGCGGTTAGGCGAATGGTGCCGCGCAGTGATTGGCCCATTGCCAGCAGCCGCATGGGCGCCGTGGCGGCAAGTGCCGGGCGGTTGGGCGCATCGGGCATATGGCTGACGGGTTCCACGCAGATCACGGGCTGCGTGGGCGGCGCATAAACCTGAACGCCCGCGGCGAAATCGCCGGTGGCGGTAAGCGTGATGATGCCGGCGGGTGTGGTGAGGCGCGCCACGCCATCCCAACCGGCGAAGAAATTATCGAGCCCGATCAAGCCAGCCTCATCAGCCGCGATGCCGGTGCAGGGTATGAAGTCTTGCGGCAGCCCGCGCGCATCATGGCTTGCGCGTTGCGTGGATTTCAGATGCAGCGATGAGGCAGCGCTGCGGATGAACCAGGGATGCCAGCCCATGCCATAGGGTGCGGGTGTTGCGCCTTCATGGCGCAATTCCATTTCCATAAGCAGGCCATGGACATCAAGCAAAACCGTAAGCCTCGCCGTGTAATCGAAAGGCGCGAAAGTCAGTCGTTGTTGCAAAATCACCTGATCCGGTGCGGCGCTTACCACTTCCCAAGGCAAATCACGCGCCAAGCCATGAATGGCAGTGGCTTCCGCCGCGCGATTGATTGGCATGGCGTGGCCGGCAATGCGCCCGCCATCCAACCGATTGGCCCAAGGCAGCATCCAGAAAGCACCATAGCTGCCCGGATGGCGCGCGCCTTCGGGCGTTGGCACCAGAACATCACGCCCGCGCCATTGCAGACTTGAAAAAGCCGCGCCCTGTTCCGGGCAGATCAGTGCCTGCCAATCACCATGATGCAGCTTCATTCCGGAGCAAAGTGATCCCGTGGCGATGGCGCGCTGCGCGAATATTCAATCGCGGCATAAGCGCCGCCCTGATAGCGTTCTGAGACCGGATCAGATATGAAGCTTTCAAGCTCTGCGCGCCACACTTCGGCATTGTCTTGCGGCACCCAACCGATACGCGCGCGATGATCCTCTCCCCAATAGCCGGTCGGGTTATTGGATTGACCCCAAATCACCGCATGACCGACTTTCTCGGCCAGGACACAGCATTCAATCAAGCGCGTGAGATCAGGATAGGACAACCAGGTGGACAGCATGCGCCGATCGAGCGGCTTTGGCTGGCAGGAACCGATGCGAAGGTTGATATTCTCCACCCCATGCTTGTCCCAATACATCCGCCCCATCATCTCGCCATAGACTTTGGAGATTCCGTAGTATCCATCAGGGCGGAACGCACAATCCGCATCCAGCTTCGCATCATTGCCACGCGGGCGTTCATGAAAGCCGATGGTGTGATTGGAACTGGCGAAGATCACGCGCGCCCCTTCGCGCCGCGCGGCTTCATACACGTGATAAAGCCCACGCAGATTGGGGCCGAGGATTTCCTCAAACGGGCGCTCAACACTTACTCCGCCGAAATGCAGAATGGCGCCGCAACCTTCCGCCTGGCGTAGCAGCGCCACGCCATCATTCAAATCCGCCTGTACGAAGCGCGCGGATGGCGGCAGCACATCCGGAAAGGGTGCGATATCCGTCAGGCGCAATGCCCAGCCAAGCGCGCCCAGGCTTTGCGTGAGGTGTCGCCCCAGCGCGCCAGAAGCGCCGGTTAGCAGCACAGGTTTTGATGGTGCATTCATGGCCTTAGCCTCCATAGCCAAGCAACAGGCGCGGCAGTGTCAGTGACATGGCCGGCCAATAGGTGGTGAGCACCAGCGCGAGCAATATGGCGCCGTAAAATGGCCAGATGGTGCGCATGACCTGTTCCATGGGTATTCGGCCAATGGCGCAACCAACAAATAGCACCGCGCCGACTGGCGGCGTAGTGAGTCCCAAGCCGAGATTCATCATCATGACCATACCGAATTGCACCGGATCAACGCCAATGGCGGTGACTACGGGCAGGAAGATCGGCGTGGTGATCAGGATCAGCGCCGCCATATCCATCACGCAGCCCAGCAACAGCAAACAGACATTGATCATCAACAGGATAACGATGGGATTCGCGCTGATGGCGAGCATGCCTTCCGTCAGCAATTCCGGCAGGCGATACATCGCAAGCAGCCAAGCGAAAGCCGTTGCCGTACCAACCAGCAAAAACACGACCGAAGTGGTGCGAACGCTTGCCTTCACGGCGATCAGAAAATCCGGCCAGGAAAGATTGCGATAAACCAGCAGCGTGACCACCAGCGCCCAAATGGCGCCAAAGGCCGCACTTTCCGTCACGGTAAAAACGCCAGACAGCACGCCCCCCAAAATGATCACTGCCGTTAGCAACCCAGGCAACGCATCAATGAAGGTCCAGAACAAATGCCGGAACCCCGCCCAGCCTTCGGAAGGGTAGCCGCGCCGCACCGCCATGACATAGGCCGCGATGCCAAGAAAAAGGCACATGACAATGCCGGGCACAATGCCAGCGATAAACAGCGCGCTCACGGAAATGCCGCCACCTGCGGCCAGCGAATAGAGAATCATATTATGGCTGGGCGGAATCAGAATGCCCGCAATGCTGCTGGTGACGGTGAGTGACACCGCATAATCCACGCCATACCCCTTGGCCTTCATTGCCGGGATCAGGATGGTGCCCGTGGCCGAGGTATCCGCAACAGCTGATCCGGAAATCCCACCAAACAGCATGGAGGTTGAAACATCCACCATCCCCAAGCCGCCGCGCATCCAACCAACGCAAGCGGAAGCCAGCGCAATCAATCGGCGCGCAATGCCGCCATGGAGCATGATCTCCCCGGCAAAGATGAAGAAGGGAATGGCAAGCAGGGAGAAGATGCTCATGCCACTCGCCATTTGCTGGAAGGCAACGGCGGGGTTTAGCCCTTCATAAATGAAGCCCACCACAGCGGCGATGCCAAGGCAAAAGGCCACCGGCACACCAGCGATGACGCCAAATGCAAATACCGCAAAAATCAAAAAAAGCCCGGGTTCCATTGCCGCTACTCCAGGAAGGCCGCAGCGGGGCCACGTTTTTCCGGCGCCTCAGGCACGAAGATATCGCGCAGCACCTGTTCCACCGCGAATAGGGCAATCAAAACGCCGCCCACCACCATGGGTACATAGGTCCAGCCCTGGCTGATGCCGAGCAAGGGAATGCGGAAATTCGCAACCATTTCCACTAATTCCCAAGACCAGATCGCCATACCCACGCCAAACAGGCCGATAATCGCGTCACAGCCAAGGGCAATCCAGCGTTGCGCGGTGGGCGGGAGCGATTCACGCAGCCCAAGCACAGAAAGATGAAAGCGTTCCCGGATACCCACCGCCGCCACCGGCATGGAAATCGCCAGAATCGCCAAAGTTGCGCCGCGTTCGATCCAGGTTGGCGTGTCATTCAGCACGTAACGGCCAAAGACCAGCCAACCCATCATCGCAATCAAGAAAACCAGCGCTACGCCAGCAAGGCCGATGGTCAGCCCCGCCAGCAAATCAAGCGCGCGCGAAAAAGCCCGCAGCGGCGCAGGCAATGCCCTGCGCCCTGCGTCATCGCTACCTGTCACCGCGTTTCCCGAATGCGCTTCAACAAATCCGCCATCCGCGGTGTTGACGCGTATTTGGCATAAACCGGTTCCATCACCGCCTGCCAGGGACCACGATCAGCCACTTCGATCACCGTAGCACCCCCAGCCACCACGCGATCACGCGATGATTTTTCACGCTCCGCCCAAAGCTGGCGTTGGAATACCGCGCTTTCACGCGCTGCATCACGCAGGATGGCACGCTCGGCCTCATTCAGGCGCTGCCAGCGTTGCCGACTGATGGCAAGAATTTCCGGCACATTCGAATGTTCGGTCGTGGTGTAGAATTTCGCCACTTCGAAATGCCGCGTGCTCTCATAGGATGGCCAGTTGTTTTCTGCGCCATCAATCACGCCAGATTGCAGGCTGGTGAAGACCTCACCAAAGGGCAGCGGCGTTGGGTTGGCACCCATGGCGCGCATGATATCAATCCAAAGATCGGAAGTCTGCACACGGATTTTCATGCCACGCACATCAGCGGGCGCGCGCACCGGGCGGGTTGTGTAGAGGCTCCGCGCACCCGCATCATACCAGGCAAGGGTAATGATGCCGATCGCTTCCAGATCGCGCGCAATATCTTCCCCAATCGCACCATCCACGACGCGATGGCTATGGCCAACATCACGGAACAGGAAGGGCAACGTCAGGATCGCGGTGGAGGGCGCCAGATTGTTCAACGGCGAAAGATTGAAATTGGCGAAATCAATCGTGCCAAGGCGCATTTGCTGAATGGCCTCATCCTGCTGGCCAAGCTGCGCGGAATGGAAGGTGCGCATGCGGATTCGGTTATTGGTGCGCTGGCCGACCAGCTCCGCAAAGCGGTCCATGCCGCGGCCATTCGGGTAATCCGCCGCATGGATATTCCAGCCGCGCCATTCCTGCGCGGCTACCGGCGCGGGCGCGAAGGCCATCAGCGAAAGCGCGGCAGCGGCCACGGCACCAAGCAAGCCGCGGCGACGGGGTTTTGAGAGCAAGGACATGATGTTTCCTCCAGCCGGGCGGTCATGCCGCCCTGTTCTTCGGTTTGAATGGTCAATCCTGACCGCAGGAACGCTTCCCCGTCAATGCAAAACCAGCCAGGGAATGGCCAAGCCAGCCACTGAATGGCAGAGTGCCGTCGAAAGAAAGCAGAGGAAACCGCCCATGGCGCGCAAGAAACCAGAAGAACTCCGCAGCCATCGCTGGTTTGGCGTGGATGATATCCGCGCTTTCGGCCATCGGTCCCGCATGCTGCAAGCCGGTTATTCAGAATCGGATTTTCGCGGCAAGCCGGTGATCGGCATCATCAATACCTGGTCGGAACTCAGCCCCTGCCATTTCCACTTCCGCACAAGGGCCGAGGAAGTGAAGCGTGGCGTCTGGCAGGCCGGCGGCTTTCCGGTGGAGTTGCCCGCGCATCCCGTGACGGAACAGTATCAGAAGCCGTCTTCCATGCTCTATCGCAATCTTCTGGCGATGGAGACGGAAGAACTGGCCCGCAGCCAGCCTTGCGATGGGCTGGTGCTGCTGGGTGGCTGCGACAAGACGCCGCCGGGCCTGATGATGGGCGCGATCACCGCTGGCCTGCCCTGCATTTTCGTGCCGGCCGGCCCAATGCTGCGCGGCAATTGGCGCGGCAAGACGCTGGGTTCGGGCAGCGATGTCTGGAAATATCACGCTGAATTGCGCGCCGGGAACATCACCGAAGCCCAATGGAAGGATATGGAAGGCGGCATTGCGCGCAGCTTCGGCACCTGCATGACCGCCGGCACAGCCGCCACCATGATGCTGGCGGTGGAAGCGCTTGGATTCACCCTGCCTGGTGCTTCTTCCATTCCTGCCGCGGATTCCGCGCATCCGCGCATGGCCACCGAAACCGGCAAACGCATTGTGGAAATGGTCTGGGAAGATTTGACGCCGAAATCCATCATTACCCAGGCCAGCATAGACAATGCGGTGACCGCCACCATGGCTTTTGGCGGTTCCACCAATGCCATTCCTCATCTGATCGCAATCGCGCGCCGCGCCGGCGTGCCGCTTGATTTGGAACGCTTCGATGCGCTGTCGCGCCGCGTGCCGCTGGTGGCGAATCTCCGCCCCAATGCCGGCGAAAAGCTGATGGAGGATTTCTTCTATGCCGGCGGCGCGCAGGCGCTGTTCCATCGCATCCGCGATTATCTTGACCTTTCCGCGCGCACCGTCACCGGCCATACGCTTGGTGAAAACATCGCCGGCGCTGAAATTTTTGATGAGGAAGTGATCCTACCTTTAGATCGCCCCTTGCAGGCGGAAGGCGGTCTTGCAGTGCTGAAGGGCTCGCTCGCGCCGCGTGGCGCGGTGATCAAGACCTCAGCCGCGGAACCGCGCTTGCTGAACCACACCGGCCCGGCGGTAGTGTTTGAAGATTACGCTGATCTCAAAAAGCGCCTGGATGATCCGGATCTGCCCGTCACACCTGATTCCGTTTTGGTGCTGAAACAGGCGGGACCGCAGGGCGGGCCTGGCATGCCGGAATGGGGCATGCTGCCGATACCCAAGAAAATGTTACAACAAGGCGTGCGCGACATGGTGCGCATTTCCGATGCACGCATGTCCGGCACATCCTATGGCACTTGCGTTTTGCATGTGGCGCCGGAAAGCCATGTGGGCGGGCCGCTCGCCTTCGTGCAGAATGGTGATTTGATCCGCCTTGATGTCGCCAATCGCAAACTGGATTTGCTGGTGGATGAAGCAGAAATGGCCCGCCGCCAGGCCGCTTGGACGCCGCCCGCGCGCCGCTATGCGCGGGGCTGGACATCGCTATATTTGGACAATGTCACCCAGGCCGATGAGGGATGCGATCTCGCTTTCCTGGAAGGCCAGCAACCCACGCCGGAGCCGGATATCTACTGATGCCCAAAACCGTTTTTGAAGCCGCCGTCGCGCTCGCCGCCGGGCGCACGACATCCGCCGCTCTGGTTGAAGAAGCCTTGGCGCGCATTGCTGATCCTGCCGGTGAGGGCAGCCGCGCCTTCATGGTGGTGCATGGGGATGCCGCCCGCGCGACAGCCACTGCAATGGATACGCTGCGCAAGGCGGGGCGCGCGCCAAGCCCTTATGCCGGCATCCCGATCAGCGTGAAGGATTTGTATGACGAAGCGGGCATCACATCCCGCTCTGGTTCCGTGGTGCTGAAAGGCAGCGCGCCGGCGAAGCTGGATGCACCAACCGTGCAGCGGCTGCGTCGTGCTGGCTTTGTTGTGATTGGGCGCACCAATATGGTGGAATTCGCCTTTTCCGGCCTTGGTGTGAATCCGCATTACGGCACGCCGAAAAGTCCTTGGGATCGCGCGACGGGCCGCTTGCCAGGTGGTTCTTCTTCCGGTGCTGGTGTGGCGGTAGCGGATGGCATGGGCTTTGTTGGGCTTGGTACGGATACCGGCGGTTCCTGCCGCATTCCGGCAGCACTATGCGGCGTTGTTGGCTGGAAACCCACCGCGCATCGAGTGCCGATCACGGGCATTCTGCCGTTATCACCTTCGCTTGATTCCGCTGGGCCTTTGGCGCGCTCGGTCGCGGATTGTGCGCTGATTGATGGCTTCATGGCGGGCGAGGAAACGCCCACACCCCCTGCCCCGCCCCCGATGCAAAGCCTGACCTTCGGCCTGCCGCGTGGCACCTATCTCACCGATGGGATGGATGGCCATGTCGCCGCCGCTTTCGAAAAGGCGCTGCGCAAGCTTGCGCTCGCAGGTGCCCGCATCATTGAAGTTGATCTGCCGGAGCTTACCGAAATTCCGCAAGTCACCGCCGCGGGCGGCTTCCCGGCCAGCGAGGCGCTGGCCTGGCATCGCCGCCTGATCGCGGAAAAAGCCGATGGCTATGACCCGCGCATCCTGAAGCGCATCCGGCGTGGAGAGGGCATGTCGGCTGCGGATTATGTGGACCTGGTCAATGCGCGCGCACGCATCATCGCGAGTGTCGCGCCGCGCACCGCGCCGTTTGATGCGCTGATCTGCCCAACCTGTCCGCTTATATCGCCTGCCATCGCGGAGGTGGAGGATGAAAAGGAATATAACCGCATCAATATGCTGCTGCTGCGCAATACGAGTGTCGGCAATTTCCTCGATCGCTGCTCGATCAGCCTGCCTTGTAATGCGCCGGGGGAAGCACCGGTCGGGCTGATGTTGACCGGCGCGCATGGCGCGGACCAGCATCTTTTCGCGGTCTCGGCAGCGGTTGAGGCGGTGCTCGCGGCGTGACGGCGCCCCGCTTTGGTTCGCTGCATGAAGGCGCCGCGCTGGAACAGGGCGCTGAAAGCTTCATGGAATTGGCGCGCACTGGCGGGGCGCGCGTGGAACGAATCGCCTCCCGCGCCGTCACGAATGGCGACTGGTATGAGCAAGCTTGGCCAGAATTCGTGCTGCTGGTGGCGGGCAGCGCAAAGCTGGAATTCGCTGATGGCAGCAGGCGCGAACTGAAGCCCGGCGATTGGGCGCTATTGCCCGCGCTGTGCCGCCATCGCGTCGCCTGGACTGATCCGGCACTCGAAACGCTCTGGCTTGCGGTGCATTTGCCGTCGGGCTGAAACGCGCCTCAGCCCTTTTTCTCATCCCCTGGCAGATCAATCCCCGTCAGCGCCTGCCAGACACGAATGACAAAACCATCATCGGCGCCGCCCTGGCCCATCGCACGCGCAGCGGTGAATAACTGCTGCGCCTGCGCGGCCAAGGGTACCGGGAAATTCAGGCCACGTGCCATGTCATTCACCAGGCCAAGGTCCTTCACGAAAATCTCAACCGCGCTGCGCGGTGCGTCATCGCCCGTCAGCACACGCGCCATGCGGTTTTCGAACATCCAGGAATTGCCGGCGGCACTGGTCACAACATCATAAAGCGCTTGCGGATCAGCGCCGGCGCGAATGCCAAGCGCCATCGCCTCCGCTGCCGCAGCGATATGCACACCGGCCAGCAATTGGTGCACAACCTTCACCGTGGCGCCGATGCCGATCTCGGCACCCAGGCGCCAGACTTTCGTCGCGATGGCATCAAGCACAGGCGCGGCCTTGGCGAAGGCGGCTTCACTGCCGGCTCCCATCACCGTCATTTCACCCGCACGGGCCTTGATCGCGCCACCAGACACTGGCGCATCAAGATAGAGCAGCTCCGCAGCATCAGCCTTCGCGGCCAAAGCGCGCGCCGCATCCGGCGCCATGGTGGCAGAGGAGATAATCACACCGCCTTTCGCCAAACGTGGCGCCGCGCCTTCTGCGCCAAAGACAGCGGCTTCGGTTTGCGCGGCATTCACCACCAGCACCACCAGCGCTTCCATCCCCACCGGCAAATCGCTCGCTTTCGCAACGGCAGCCCCACCGGCAGCGATAAATTCTTCACGCGCTGAGGCGCGGGGATCGCAACCCGTCACCTCCACCCCCGCGCGCAATAGGCTGAGCGCCGCGCCCATGCCCATGCTGCCCAAGCCAATTACCCCAACGCGCATCACGGACTTCCTTTTCAAAACAGCGCGCGCAGCACCTGCACCAGCGCCGTGATTACCAGCAGCACCAGGACAATACGCTGCAATGTTTCTTTAGACGGCACAGCTCCACCCTAAGCCGCGCGGAACGCTAGGATCACCCCATGCGCCGCCGCCGGTGCTACGGCAATGCCGCCGCCGGGGATGGTGCTGAAGGGCAGCCCTGCTTTGGTGAGGCAGGCTTGCGCCGCCGCCAGATCGGCAACCGTGATGCCAAGGGTCACCGGCCCGGCATCGGGCAGCCCGGCCAGATCAAGCGCGCCATAACGTGCGGCAAGCGCCGCGCGGTTCAATACAATGATCGGCGCGGCGCTGGTTGGCACGCGCAGCACACCATCGCTGATCACCTCCGGTGCGCTATCCAACAATTTGGCGATGGACGCGGCGACCGAAGCAGGGTCAGCGGCCAAAACCTCAATGCCGGTCAGGCCTTTTGCGGTATTCGCATGCGTCATGCTGCCGGGCACCCAAGTGGCCCCAGGCGTCAGATGCTGACAGGCGAAAATCCGCAAGCCGGGTGCGACAGGATCAACCAAATGAAACGTATTGAAGCGCGTTTCCGTGCGCGATCCATCGGGCATGTCAACGGGCCTGCCAAAGCGCATCACAGGCATGGTCGGAATGCCGCGCGCCGCGACCTCGGCCGCGCCTTTCTCGGCATCATGCGCGCGCATGGCAATCGCGGTCATGCCTTCGCGGGTTTCCAGTACGGCGCGCCATTTGGCGTTCGCTTCCGTGGGCGTCAGTACGCCCAGGATTTCGAAGTAATCCCTCTCCAGCATCACGCAATTATTGCCGGTGCCCATATGGGCGGAATGCACGCCGCGCGGCGCCACGGTGAAGCCGGCGCGCGCAAAAGTCTCAGCCGCCTTGTCCAAATCCCTGACCAGCACGACACAATGGTCAATGCCGCCGACATGTTCCAGCATGGTTTCCCCCTCAGCCCGCCAAAGGCACAAGCCGCGTGAGCCGCGGCGGGTTTTGTTCCGACAAGAATATGCTGCCATCCGGCGACAGCCACATGCCATGCGCGCCATTCAACACCGGGCGGCAGCGCCCAATCAGCGTGCCATCCTGCGCCAATAGCGAAAGCCGCGGCACCTGATCCGTGACATAAAGCGTCCCCCCCGGCCCGGCCCACCATGCACCGACATGGGCTTGTGATGATCCTCCCAATCGGCCAGCCATTCGCCGTCACTGGTGAAAACTTGCACGCGATTGTTTTCGCGATCCGCCACGGTCACGCGGCCATCAGGCAGCACCCAAACTGAATGCGGCGTGGAGAACTCGCCAGGCCCCGAACCAGGCCGCCCCCAATGGCCCATCGGTGTGCCATCCGCGCTGAAGCGATGCACCACTGAAGCGCCATAGCCATCCGCCACATAAATTGACCCATCCGGCCCGAAGGCGACATCGCAGGGCGCGTTGAAGGGCTCACCTGGACGGTGCCGCTTGCCAAGCCCGCCAAGCCTTTTGCCGTGACGATCGAAGATGATGATTTCCTGCGCGTCGCGATCCACGACAAAAACGCGCCCATCAGGATGGACAGACAGCATGTGCCCATCTGCCACTTCTTCCCCACCCCAGGCAGCGATGCGCTTGCCATCGGGGGCCAGCACAACAACGGCAGGACCCGCAGCACCCACGTAAGGGTCTTGCCGCAACTGGCAATAGACATTGCCATCCGCATCGCAGGCCACATCGGAAGGCGAACCCGCCCCCATCGGCACATCGCCCCAGGGGCGTTCAACACGATAGAGCGCCTCGGCAAGGCGCACGAAAATCGTATGGCGGGTCATGCTTTGGTCCTTCATCGCTGGCTGGGGCGCATCATGCATGAAGCGCGCCATGGCGTCGAATGCTGCGCGCTGTTTTGGGGCTTGGAAGGCATGGCCCAAAGCTATACCTAAAGCGTCATGGCCAAAGACCCGCTGGCAACCCTGCAAAAGCTCCGACGCCTGGAAGCCCAGGCGGAAAGGCGCGCCTTGGCCGAGAGGCTGGCAGCAGAGGAATCCGCGCGGCAGGCCACCGCTGCGGCTGACAGGGCGCTTCGCCAGGAAAGCTCAGAAGGCTTGAATCCGAATCTCGGCGCCTTCATCCAGAAAGCGCTGCATGATCGCGCTGCCGCCCAAGACGCGGAAGCAAGCGCGCGGCGCGCCACGGATCGGCAGCGGCAAATGCTGGCTGATGCGCGCGCCGCCGAACGCGTGGTTGAAAAGCTCCGCGAAAATCGTGCGGCAGAGGCTGCGCGGGAAGAAGCGCGCCGCGAACAGAACCTGATGGATGAAGCGGCGCGCAAGCCTAGCTGAAACGCTACCGCCCCTTGAAGACTGGCTTCCGCTTTTCCGCGAATGCGCGCTGCGCTTCGCGCGTGTCTTCCGTACGCGACAGCGCCGCGGTTTGCGTCTGTTCGTAGCGGTACCCTTCTGACAGCGGCAGATATTCGGTCAGCGTAAAGCCGCGCTTGGCCGCTTCCACCGCAAGCGGCACCTTGGACGCAATCTCCCCCGCCATGCCCTGCGCCGTTGCCAGCAATTGATCCTGCGGCACACAGGCGGAAGCGACATTCATCCGATAAAGGTCAGGCCCATAAAAACGCCGCGCGGTATAAAGCATGAGCCGCGCATTGGATTGCCCAAAATGGCGCAGCACATGGCGCACGCCTCCAGCGAGGCCAACCTCAACCTCCGTCATGGACATGAAGCTGTCTTCGGCGACAACAATGATATCGCAGACCAAGGCCAGCACGCAGCCCGCGCCAATCGCCGCACCATTCACGGCGGCAATGACCGGCTTGCCGCACTCCATGACGCAATCAAAGCCGGCGCGCACCAGGCGGTTATGGCGCGGGAAGGCGCCGGGCCGCGTTACATCCGGCCTGTCCTTCAAATCCGCACCTGCCGAGAAATTCCGCCCCTCACCCGTCAGCACAATCGCCCGCACTTCGGGCATTTCGTGGAAAGCATCGAAGATGCGCGTGATTTCATCGCGAAAGGCGCTGTTTTGCGCATTCACGGGCGGGCGCGCGATCATCACCGTCGCCACGTGATCGGTGATGCTGACCTTGAAGGCTTGCAGATCTGGAAAGGGATTCATTGGCTACTCCAATTTGATATTGCCGGCGCGGACCACCTGGCCCCAGCGCGCGCTGCCTTCACGAATGGCTTGGGTGAATTCATCCGGCGTGCTGCCAACAAGCGTACCGCCCTGCGCGGCGAAGGCCTGTCGCGTTTCAGGGTCATTCAGCGCCGCCACCATGGCATTGCGCAACAGAGTGATGCGTTCAGGCGGCGTGCCGGCAGGTGCAACCAGCCCATAGCTGGTATCGCAAATCATATCGGGCAGGCCGGCTTCGACCAGGGTTGGCAGATCGGGCAGGATATCCAGCCGCTTGGGTGCGCTGATACCAAGCGGGCGCAGCGTGCCGCCACGAATTTGCGAAAGGATCGCCGGCACATCCGCCATCAGGATTTCAATACGCCCGGCCACCGCATCCGTCACCGCCGGCGCTGCACCGCGATAGGGCACATGCACCACATCAATGCCACTGAGTTGCTTCAGCAATTCCATGGACATATGCAAAGAAGACCCAATCCCAGCCGAGCCATAAGAAAGCTTGCCCGGTTCAGCCTTGGCGCGGGCGATGAATTCGCGCAAATCGCGCACCGGCAGGTTTGGATTGACAGTGAGGATTTGCGGCACAGAAATCACCATGCCGATCGGCGCCAGATCGCGCAGAGCATCAAAAGGCATTTGCTGCGTCAGATGCGGCTGCACGGTCAAAACACCGCTGCTGGCAAGGCCGATGGTCAGCCCATCAGGGCGCGACCGCGCCACCGCTTCAATACCAACCAAGCCACCGCCGCCGGATCGGTTTTCCACAATCACCGGCTTGCCGAGCTTGTCGCCCATGACACGCGAAATCAGCCGCCCAATGATATCCGCAGGTCCACCCGGCGGGAACGGTACAATCAGCCTTATCGGCTGATCCGGAAAGGCTTGAGCAAGTGCCGGCATGGGCAGGGCAGCCATCAGGCCAAGCGCGCTTCTGCGGGAGAGTTTCATGACTTAGCCTCCGATTTTGTAGCGCAAGAAAGCATCAAACACGGGCATTACGCGGCGCATGGGATCAATCATCCACCACGGTAGTAGCCATGAAGGAAGGCCGCGCCACCGCTGCCGCATGCCATGCGCTCAGCGCCGATGCGCCCTTGCGCCATTGCAGCGCATCAAACCGGAAATCAAGGTAGGATAGCGCACAAGCAATCGCGATATGGCCAATGCCGAAATCATCCTGAGCCAAGGACAGTGCCTCAGCTTCCAGCGCCTTTATCGTGGCCGCGTGCTTCAGTTCAGAGCCTTCAATCATGCCGGGATTCGGCGCAGCGCGAGAGGCTTCATTGCGCCAGGTCAGCAGCATATCCAGATAGCCATTGCCAAGCGCATGGCGGCGCAGCGCCTTGAAGCGCGCGGGGCCTGAGGGCGGGAATAGCTTTGGCTTGGGGGCGATACTGTCCAGATATTCGCAGATCACCACCGAATCATACAATATCGTACCATCGGCCAGAATCAGCGTTGGAATCTTGCCAAGCGGGTTGTCGCTCAGCAGCCCCTTATGCACCTGATTGGTCGCAACGCGCGTACGCGTCGTTTCAATCTGATCCGCCAGGCCCAATTCATGCGCGGCGATCATCACCTTGCGGACAAAGGGTGAGCGCGGCGACCAATGCAGTCGCATCTTGCTGTTATCGGCCATGTGGCGGCTCCGGTTCGTTTCCTCTGAGGCAAGCTTCCGCGCTCGCCGCCTGGCTGTCCAGCCCTGTCAACTGATCGAAAGCCCTGTGGCCGCGACAATGCGCCGCGCCACTTCGCGGTCCTTGGCGATCACGGCCTGATAGGCGGCGGGGGAGGATATCACCGGGTCCGCCCCGGTCGCTTCCAGCCGCGCCTGAATGGCCGGGTCCTTCAGCGCGTGATGAATGGCCGCGACAAAACGATTCTGCGCTGCTTCCGGCGTGCCGGCGGGCGCGAAACATCCCGTCCAGGATACCAGATCATAGCCGGGATAGGTCTCAGCAATCACGGGGATTTGCCGCAGGCTGGCTTGCCGTTCGGCGGCGGTGCTCGCCAGCAAAGTCGTGCCGCGTTCCACTGCGGGCTTCAGGCTTGAAAAGGAAATGATCCCCGCATCCAGCCGCCCGCCCGCCAATTCGCGCGCCACATCGGCACCGCCGCGATAGGGGATGTGTTCCAGCTTGATGCCGGCCATCAATTGCAGCAATTCGCCCATGAAATGGCCGATATGCGCCACCCCTGGCGTGCCATAGGTGATCTCGCCCGGCCGGCGCTTGGCTTCCGCCACAAACCCCGCCAGATCACGCGCCGGAAAGCCCGCGCGCACGCCCAGCATATAGGGCTGCGTTGTGACCTGCACGACAGGAATGAAGGCGTTGGTATAGTCGATCGGCAGGCTTCGGCTGACCAAAGGCAGGGTCGCAAAGGTCGCACCTTCGAACAAAAACGTATGGCCATCGGCAGGGCTTTGCGCGACCGCCATGGCGCCAATGGAACCTGATGCGCCGGTACGATTTTCGATGATGAAGGATTGGCCAAGATGCTCAGCCACTTTCGGCTGGATGATACGCGCAATGGTATCGGCAACACCACCCGCGCTATAGGGCACAATCATGCGCACCGGCCGATCCGGATAGCTGCCCTGCGCCCAAGCCCGCCGCGCCAGAAAAGGTGCCGCCAATCCCAAGCCTGCCAGCCCACGCCGCGTCATTCGCGCCATCTCACCCCTCCGCCCGCTTGACCGCGCATCTTTGGCGCGGCGTGATAGGGGCAGACGGTGCGGTGCCAGCGGTGCCGCCGTCAAGCATTAAGGGGAAGCACATGGCCGCGACGCTATTCGACAAGATTTGGGATCCGCATGTGATTGCGGATCTTGGTTCCGGCTGGTCGCTGCTGCATTGCGACCGCGTGCTGTTGCATGATCTCTCGGGCGGGCGGGCGCTGCGTGAAGTGGGGGAAGCAGGTTATGCCATCCCCCATCCCGAACTTGCCTTCGCGACACCTGATCACGCGGTCGCGACAACGCCGGGGCGCACGGCGGAAAGCTTCCCGAAGGGTGGTGAGCTGATCGCAGGCCTGCGCAAGCGCGCGGCCGAAACCGGCGTCCGGCTTTTCGATCTCGGTCAGGATGGCAATGGCATTGTGCATGTGATGGGGCCAGAGCTTGGCATTGTGCTGCCTGGCACCACGCTGGTCTGCGGCGATAGTCACACTTGCACCAATGGTGGGCTTGGCGCTTTGGCCTTTGGCATTGGCGCATCGGAATTGCGCCATGTGCTGGCAACCCAAACCCTGCCGCAGAAAAAACCAAAGCGCATGCGTATTCGCTTTGAAGGTGCAGCACCAGCAGGTGTCACGCCGAAGGATATGATTCTGCACGCCATTGGCCGTTTCGGCACCGGTGCTGGCACAGGCTACGCCGTGGAATATGCGGGTTCCGCTGTGCGCGCGCTTTCGGTGGAAGGGCGACTGACACTCTGCAATCTTTCCATCGAAATGGGCGCCAAGATGGGCATGGTGGCGCCCGATGATGTCACCTATGAATGGCTGGCTGAGCGGCGCTTCGCGCCCAAGGGTGCGGCCTGGGATGCAGCGCTTGCGCACTGGCGCAGCCTGCCCAGTGATGCCGATGGGGTCTTCGATTCCGATCTGTTGATTTCCATGGCGGATATCGCGCCGCAAATCACCTGGGGCACCAGCCCGGAACAGGTGCTGCCCGTCACCGGCCACGTGCCGGACCCGGCCTCAACGCCTGACCCGATCCGCCGCGCCGCTTATGAAGCCGCCTTGGCCTATATGGACCTGAAGCCCGGCCAGCCGATTGCGGGCACTAAGATTGATTGGGTCTTCATCGGTTCCTGCACCAATTCGCGGATTGAGGATTTGCGCGCCGCCGCCGCCGTGCTGCGCGGGCGCAAAGTGGCGGCGCATGTCACAGCCTGGGTGGTGCCGGGATCAGAGCGCGTGAAGAAGGAAGCCGAAGCGGAAGGGCTGGACGCCGCCTTCACTGCCGCCGGCTTTGAATGGCGCGAACCTGGCTGCGCGTTATGTGTCGCCGCGAATGGAGAAGCCGTGCCGCCTGGTGCGCGCTGCGTTTCCACCTCAAACCGCAATTTCGTCGGCCGTCAGGGGCCGGGGGCGCGGACGCATTTGGCATCTCCGGCCATGGCAGCAGCGGCGGCGCTCGCGGGTGCCATCGCCGATGTGCGGCAATTCGCAGCGTAAGGGGGCCGTTAACATGGAAAAATTCACCAAACTCTCCGGTCCCGCTGCGCCCTTGATGCGCGCCAATGTGGATACGGATTTGATCATTCGCATCCAGCGCCTGGTTGGCACTGGGCGCACCGGCCTTGGGCCTTATGCTTTCGAGAATTTGCGCCTTCTGCCCGATGGCTCAGAAAATCAGGATTTCGTGCTGAATAAGGCGCCTTATCGCGAAGCGCCGATTCTGCTGGCCGGCGCCAATTTTGGCTGCGGATCATCGCGCGAAGGTGCTGTTTGGGCGTTGATGGGGGCGGGCATTCGCTGCGTGATTGCGCCAAGCTTCGGCGATATCTTCCACAATAACTGCTTCCAGAATGGCTTGCTGCCGATTGCCTTACCTGAGGAGGTGGTGAAGCAAATCGCCGCCGAAACTGAAGCAAGCCAGGGTGCGCGCCATACCGCGATTGATCTGGTGCGCCAGGTGGTGATTACGCCCGAAGGCGCGGAAATCCCCTTCAGCATTGATGCGCGCAAGCGTGACGCAATGCTGGAAGGGCTGGATGATATTGCGCTGACGCTGCGCCTGAAGGACCAGATCGAAGCCTGGCAAAAGGCGGATCACGCCAAGCGCGGCTGGGTCTGGGAAAGCGTGAAGTTTTAGAGCGGTTTCCGAGTCGCCAAGTGATTCCACTTGGCTTGAAAATGCTCTAAAAAACGGGCGGGTGATGAGCCCGCCCGACGTCGCCTCAGCCCTGCGGCACCATGCGCTGGGCGGTTTCCTGCAATTCCTTGGCCTTCTTCACGGCGCGATCAATTTCGGTCGCGGTACGGTCCAAAGCGTCACGATAAGCCGTCATCCCGGTCTGCATGCCGCCGACCTTGGACTTCAACTCACCCATGGCAGACCGGAAATCTGCGGTTGCGCGTGCCTGGGCGCGCAAAGCCTCATCCAGCTTATGCAACGTAATGCGCAGCCGATCCTGCGGGCGCTGCGGAAAGGCGACAATTTCTGCCGCTTTGGCTTCGGTTTCTGTCAAGGTGATGGTGGATGCGCTCATAGCTTCGGTCTCCGCTTGGTTAACCAAAGACTAAGATGGATTAAGAGATTTTTCCAGCAAATTTTTAGAGAAAATAAAGATTCAATAGGAAAATTCTAAAAGCTTTGTTTTTCAACGGGATTTTTATATTTGCATTTACCAAATAAAACTTCAGATAAAATATTTCTTAATCCAACTCAACCAAGGGTTCTGCCCCCTGCGCCGCGCCGGCAAAACAGGGGGCAGATTCGTTCAGCGATTCGTGAAAGCGGGTTTCCGCTTTTCCGCAAAAGCCGACATGCCTTCCTTCTGATCCGCCGTCGCGAATAGTGACAGGAACAGACGCCGTTCCGTGCGCACACCTTCCGTCAGGCTGCTTTCAAAGGCGGCATTCACGGCTTCCTTCGCCATGGCAACCGAAGGCCCTGAAAGGCTTGCGATCTTCTCACCAATCTTCAGCGCTTCCGCGATCAATTCCGCCGCCGGCACCACGCGGCAGACCAGATTGGCGCGCTCCGCTTCCTCGGCATTCATCATCCGCCCAGTCAGCACCATTTCCATTGCCTTGGATTTGCCGATGGCGCGCGTCAGCCGCTGCGTGCCGCCCGCACCCGGGATGATGCCCAGATTGATTTCCGGCTGGCCGAACTTCGCCGTATCAGCCGCGATGATAAGGTCACACATCATCGCCAATTCGCAGCCACCGCCAAGGGCGAAGCCGGATACGGCAGCAATCACGGGCTTTTGGATTTCCAGCACGGTTTCCCAATTGGCACCGATAAAATCATTGAAATAGACGCCCGGAAAACTACGGTCCTTCATTTCCTTGATATCGGCACCCGCCGCGAAAGCCTTTTCACTGCCGGTGATGACAATGGCGGCAATCGCCGGGTCCTTATCAAAAGCGCGCAACGCAGTGCCCAGTTCGATCATCAATTGATCACACAGCGCATTCAGCGCCTGCGGGCGGTTGAGCCGGATCAGCCCGGTCTTTCCGTGGGTTTCAACCAGGATCATTTCAGGGGCCATGGCCGTTCTCCTTCATCTGTTGTTGTGGGCATACTCATAACACGGGTTTAGCGCTGCCGCGCCGGGCAGAAAAAGCTCGAACGGCCGGATTGCACAATGCGGTTGATCCCCGGGCAATCCGGTGTGCCGGGGCAGCCTGGGCAGGCTTCCCCTTCGCGGCCATAGACGGCGAAATTCTCCTGAAAGCGGCCAATCTCGCCATCGGCGCGCACGTAATCGCGGAGACTAGACCCACCCGCGGCAATCGCCTCCTGCAACACGGCCTTGATGGCGGGCGCCAGCCGCGCAGCCCGCGCCCCCGCCACCGTATGGGCGGAACGGCGCGGCGAGATGCCAGCGCGGTAAAGCGCCTCACAGACATAGATATTGCCAAGCCCCGCGATTACCCGCTGATCCAGAAGTGCTGACTTGATCGGGGTGCGCTTGCCTGCCAGCGCGCCCGAAAGCCAGGCCGGGGTGATCTCAGGCCCAAGCGGTTCAGGGCCAAGGCCCGCCAGCAGCTTGTGTTGGTCCTCGGCATCCGTCGCCACCAAATCCACACTGCCGAAGCGGCGCGGGTCCACAAAGCCGATATGCCAGCCGCCTTCCGTGCCGAAGGCGAGGTGTTCATGCGCCTCGGGCGGGGCGTTATGGCCACGCGCATCAGAAAAGACGCCCTGTTTACCCTGCCGAGGCTCCATCGGCACGCCTTCCTGTCGCGCCACCATGCGGCCTGACATGCCAAGATGGATCAGCAGGCTCTCCCCGCCTTCCAGCCGCATCAGGATATATTTCGCCCGGCGGCGAAAACTGACCACGCGCCGCCCGCGCAGCCGTTCCGCCAGCCGCGGCGGGAAGGGAAAGCGCATGCCATCGCGGCGGGTTTCGGCCCAGACGATGCGCTCATGCTCCAGCACGGTCTGAAGGCCGCGCATCACGGTTTCCACTTCCGGCAATTCGGGCATTGCCCCTCCCCTTTCCCTGGCTCAGCGCCTATGATGCTTCCATGAACGACACCGCCGCCCCAGAGACTGATTTCGGTTACCGCAAAATCCCCAAGGCCGAAAAGGCCGGCATGGTGCGCGCCGTGTTTGAAAGCGTCGCGCCCAAATATGACGTGATGAATGATTTCATGTCGCTTGGCGTGCATCGCATCTGGAAACGCATTTTCGTCAATGCCATTGGCGCCGGGCCGCATGACACGCTGCTCGATCTTGCGGGCGGCACCGGAGATATCTCCTTCCTTGCCATGGAACGCGGCGCTGGGCACGTGATCCTGACGGATGTGAACCCTGCCATGCTGGAAGTGGCGCAAGGGCGCGCCCTGTCACGCGGGTTGGTCAGCGGGCTTTCCTTCATGTGCGTGGATGCGGAACGCATTCCGCTCCCTGATCGTAGTGTGGAGAGAGTTTCCATTGCCTTTGGGCTCCGCAATTGCACCGATAAGGATGCGGTGCTTGCCGAAGCGCGGCGTGTGCTCCGCCCCGGTGGGCGGTTTCATTGCCTGGAATTTTCCAAGCTTGAGGTCGCGGCACTCGATGCGCTTTATGATGCCTGGTCCTTCAAGGCGCTGCCCGTCATTGGCGAATATGTCGCGAAGGATCGCGCTTCCTATGAATACCTGGCCGAGAGCATTCGCATGTTCCCAGACCAGGAAACCTTGGCCGGCATGATGCGCCGCGCGGGGCTGGAACGCGTTTCTTATCGCAACCTATCGGGCGGCATCGTCGCCATGCATAGCGGCTGGCGGTTGTAAAAAGCCTTATTCCGGATCGGGCGGCAGGCCGGCGACGGGCTTACGGTATTCTTCCGCCCAATCCGTACTTTGCTTCATGCGGCTTCGCAGCAGATAGGCCGCGCCGAGCCCGATGGCGCCAAGCCCCGCCAGCCCCGCAAACCCAACTGCCGCGACGCCACCAAGGCGCATCGCAACAAGCCCGCAGGCCATTTTCGGCAAGATCATCGGCGTATCCCGTTACTTGAGGAAGGCCTTATCCCCGGCTTCGCCGGTCAAGGGCAAGGGCCTTTGCGCCGCGCAAGAACAAAAGGCATCACCTTGCGGCAGGCGGTTCACCTGGGTCGCTTCCCCGCAATGGGGGCATTCAATGACCTCGCGGAGGATCATGCCGTTTTCTCACGCTTGTCGGGCAGCGGCCGCATGGCGCGGAGCTGCACGGCGAGCGCACCCTGCCCGGCGATTTCCGCAAGTAGGGCGGCTTCTTCCCGCGCGGCCTCAAAACCCACCCGATAGCCCGCATAGGTCGCCTGATCGAGGCTTTGGCCAAGTGCCTTGCCGATCGCCTGCATGAATGGGTTTCTCCTTGTTCGCTGCGGGTTCAGCGCCCCTTGCAATACCCCGCGCCGGCATGGCTGGTGCCCGATGGGCAGGAACCATTCCGGTTTGGTACATATTCCGTGCGCCCATCCGTCCGGCAATACCCCGCCCCCGCATGGCTGGTGCCGGAAGGGCAGGACCCGTTTTGTGCCGCGACAAACCCCGCGCCAGAGGAAGATCGGCAATAGCCAGACCCCGCATGGCTGGAACCAGATGGGCAAGAACCATTGCGCGCGGGGACCATTTGCTGCGCCGTGGCACCAGTGGCGGCCAGCAGCAGCGTGGCAATTACAAAAGCCCGGATCATCATCTCTGCGAAATCCTTTCGCGTTTCAAGGGGAACCATCTGAATGATGATCCCGGCTTTGCGAAGGCGCTATCAAACCCTTTCCAGCACCGTCGCAATGCCCTGCCCCACGCCGATGCACATGGTGGCCAAAGCGCGCTTCAGCCCGCGTTCCTGCATTTCATGCGTGGCGGTTGCGATCAGCCGCGCACCACTCATGCCGAGCGGATGGCCCAGCGCAATCGCGCCACCATTCGGGTTCACGCGCGCATCATCATCGGCAATGCCAAGTCCGCGCAGTACCGCCAGGCCCTGCGCCGCAAAGGCCTCATTCAATTCAATCACATCCATCTGGTCTTGCGTCATGCCAAGCCGTGCAAACAGTTTCTGCGCGGCCGGCACCGGGCCAATCCCCATCACGCGCGGCGCGCAACCCGCGGTCGCCACACCAACAAACCGCGCGAGCGGCGTCAGCCCATGGCGCTTGGCCGCCGCTTCACTCGCGATGATCAGCGCGCAGGCGCCGTCATTCACACCCGAAGCATTGCCCGCCGTGACCGAGCCATCCGCCTTCACCACCGGCTTCAACTTGCCAAGCGCTTCCATGGAGGTTTCGCGCGGATGTTCATCAGCACTCACCACCACAGGGTCCCCCTTACGAGAGGGTATGGTCACCGGCACGATTTCCTTGGCAAGCCTACCATTTTTCTGCGCCGCCGCCGCGCGTGCCTGGGAACGGAGCG
>JAPLOJ010000378.1 GCA_026400795.1 Alphaproteobacteria bacterium | reverse complement strand
TAAATGCGCGGAGCGCGCGCCCTACAAATCCAGAATGC
This sequence comes from Alphaproteobacteria bacterium, assembly GCA_026400795.1. Taxonomy (GTDB): domain Bacteria; phylum Pseudomonadota; class Alphaproteobacteria; order Acetobacterales; family Acetobacteraceae; genus Neoroseomonas. Next base: position 3,329 of record JAPLOJ010000378.1, on the reverse strand, counting down.
GTTCCGGCGTGACGCGCCCGCGCAACACATCCCAAAGCCCGATCACATTACCGCGAAACCGGCCCCAACGATCCGCCCAGGGTTCCGGAAAAGCCGAGCGCAGCAGATTTTTCGCGCAATGGCGTGCTGCACTTGGGATGGCGTGGCTCCAGGGAAAGGAGCCTTTGATGGCAAGGTAGATCGGGTTCACTACCTGCGAATAACCAAGCCTGAGGCCGGGCACGCGCCCCGCCTTCGCGCCAAGATGCACACCGCGCGCGCCCGCAAGACGCAGGATTTTCCCGTGCGCGCCAAGCCTGCGCGTCACATCAATATCCTCATACCAGGCGTAAAGCGGCAGGCGTTCATCAACGCGAATATCATGCGCGCGTACAGCGGCCATGCGAAAGGCCATGTTGCAGCCATAGCCGTTGAAGGCCTCGGTCACCGCAAAAACATCCGCCACACCTGGATCGGCGGCGAGCAACGCGGCGCCTTCGGCCAAATCATAGCCCGGCGCATTGGCGCCATCGGCAATCACCGTGCCGGTCGCGACCACCATTTCAGGGTGTTTCTCAAAACAGCTTTCCAGCACAGCGAGGAATTGTGCATTGCATAGGAAATCATCATCCAGGAACAGCACAACATCGCTACCACGTGCTTCATCCAGAATGCGGTTGCGCTGGCGCGGCAGGCCTGCGGGTGCGGTGATGAAGTCCACGCCAGGGATCGCTTCACAGCCGGTGATATCATCTGCTGAGACATGGCACACGAGAATGCGATCTGCCGGGCGCGCCTGCCGCGCAAGATCACGCAAGACACCCGCCAGAATGGCCGGCCTGCCGCGTGTGGCGATGCCGATGGTGATATGCATCAGGCGCTACCTTGCAGCGGCGCAGGCAGAGGCGCTTCGCGCGCTTCCCGCGCCAGGCCGCCAATCAGCCGGCCCCAAAAGCTCATCGCGTAATAGGCGGCGTTGTGAAAGCGTAGTGTTGCAAGGCTGATCAGCGCACCGGCGATGGGGCGCACCAGAAAGGCAAACCAGACGGAAGGTGGTACACCATGCCGGCGCAGCACAAAGCCAAGCCCACGCCCGTAACTCGCCGCACGAGACACCGCCACTTCCGTCAAGCGCTTGTCCGGATGGATGATGCGCAAGCCCGCATCATATTGCGCGACGGCACCGCGCGCCATGGCGCGACAAACCAGATCATTGCCCTCAGCCGAGCCCCAGCGCGTACCGGGGCCGAGCTTTTCATCAAAGCCACCAAGCGTCAGCAGCAAGTGGCGTGGCAGGAACAGGTTGAATTCAATCACGCTGGTCCAGACATTCGTCAGGTCAATCGCGCCCGAGGTATCACGCCAACGCCCGGAACCAAGCCCGCCTTCTGGCGATGCCGCAGGGCCGGTCAGCACGCCAAGCGATGGCACCGCGTGAAAGGCCGCATCCACGCGCGCCAGCACGCCCGCCGGATAAAGGCAGTCATCATCAGGGAAAGTCACGATCTTACCGCGCGCCGCACGCAGCCCAAGATTGCGCGCGTGATTGGCATTGCGGATGCTGGAACGCAGATGGGTGATGGTGAGGCGCGCTGCATAGGGCTGTAGCACTGGCGCCACGCGATCATCCGCATTCTGATCAACGATGATCACTTCAAAATCATCGCGCCCTTGCGCCAGCAAGCTTTCCAGCAATGCGCCGATGTCACTGCTGCGGCCAAGCGTTGCGACAATAAGCGAAAACCTCATGTCGCGGCGATCCCAAGTGCCTCATGCACCACTTGGCGGAAGCTGCGGCGAAAATGCGCGTTGCTGAAGCGTTCCGCATTGGCGCGGCAATCCTCGGGCGTAATGGCGGGCGCCATGGCCTCAAACCGCTCCACAGCGGCGATCAGGCTTGCGGTGGTTTGTTCCTGGAAGAAAATGCCGGTGGGGCGGGTATCGGGTGGCGCAATGACGATATCGCGCGCGCCGCCGCGGCCATAGGCGATCACGGGTGTGCCGCAGGCTTGTGCTTCCACGGTGGCGATGCCGAAATCCTCCTCGGCGGCGAAAACTGCCGCACGCGCGCCTTGGGTCAGCGCAATCAGCTCCGCCCGCGCGACGCGGCCCTTGAAGGTGATATTGGGCGCATCGCCGGCGGCGGCGCGCGCCTGCACCTCATTCGGGCCATCACCCACAATCATCAGCTTGCGCGCGGGCATGGCGCGGAAGGCAGCGGCAATCAGGTCAATCCGCTTATAGGGCACGATACGCGATGCAATCAGGTAGTAATCACCCTTGTTTTGCGCCGGCGTGAAGCTTTCGATATCCACCGGCGGATGCAAAACCCGCGCATCACGCCGCCAGGTCTTTTGAATACGTTCCGCGATATAGCTTGAATTGGCGAGCACGATATCGGGATTGAGCGCACTCGCGCGATCCCAAAGCCGCATGCGATGCAGAAGCCAGCGCGTGTAGGCGCCCTTCAAGCCGTTCGTGAGGCCCGCTTCGCGCAGATACTGGTGCTGCAAATCCCAGGCATAGCGCATGGGGCTATGCACATAGGAAATATGAACCTGCCCCGGCCCCGTCAGCACGCCTTTGGCGACAGCGTGGGACGATGAAATCACGACATCGTAACCGGAAAGATCAAGTTGTTCGATGGCAAGCGGCATGAGGCCGAGGAATTTGCGGAAATGCTTGCGGGCAAAGGGCATGCGCTGGATAAAGCTGGTGGTGACCTGCTTGCCCTGCAAAAACCCGCGTTCGGCTTCCGGCATGAAATCGCATACGGCGAAGACATCCGCTTCCGGCCATTCCAGCAGAAGCTGTTCCAGCACGCGTTCCGAACCCGCGTAGCTATCTAGCCATTCATGCACCAGCGCGATCTTCATGGCGCGTTCTTTCTGACCATAGACAACAAGGCAAGCGCTGCCTTTTCCCAAGTATAATGCGCCGCACGCTTCAGCCCCGCATCCCGCATGCCGGCGGCCAGGCCTTCTTCATCCAGCAGCCGTTCCAAGGCCTCCACCAAGGTCTCTGGCCGTAGCGGGTCAAACCAAAGCGCGGCTTCGCCACATACTTCGGGCACCGCACCGGCATGGGCGGCGACAAGCGGGCAGCCGCAGGTCATGGCTTCCAAAGGCGGCAGGCCAAAACCTTCATAGCGCGATGGAAAAATCAGGCAGAGTGCGTTTTCGTATAACGCGCGCAATTCGGCGTCACTCACGCGCCCCAGGATGCGCCCGGCATTGGCGGCAGGCCCACCGCCGGCGCGAAACACCGCCGGGTCAGCGGCACCCGCTACAGCCAGCGTCAAGCCACGTTGCCCAAGCAGCGCCGCCGCACTTGTAAGCGCCGTCAGGTTT
>JAPLOJ010000267.1 GCA_026400795.1 Alphaproteobacteria bacterium | reverse complement strand
GCGCCAGGCAATTCATCCCCGGGGCCAATGCACATCCTCCGGGAACTGGCTCTGTCCGGACCGTGGTTCGGGTATCTGGTGCCCACCTGCCAACGCAGGCCTTGGGAGGATGATAGGCCAGCGGCCATGGTGGCTCCGCACTCTTTTTGCCAGCAGGAACCCTGCGTGACCGAGGCCCAAGCCGCCGCATCGGATGTTGTGTTGCAGGCAGCGAAGGCGGCAGCACGCAAGCTTGCGCGGGCAAAGCGTGCGTCATTCGCAAATATTGAGGCGCCGGAGCGTTTGGCGGAAGCCATGCTGGCGCAGCACGCGCCGCCCAAGGGCGCCATCATCGCTGGCTATTGGCCAATGGGGGATGAGATGGACCCGCGCCCCTTGATGCTGGCCTTGGCTTCACGCGGTCACGCTATGGCCTTGCCGGTCACGCCGCCGCGCGGCCAGCCGCTTGCCTTTCGCGCCTGGGCGCCCGGCGCGGCTTTGCGCCCTGGCCCTATGGGGACCTCTGAACCTGTTGCTGGCGAGGCACTCCGCCCTGATGTGCTGCTCGTGCCGCTTTTGGCCTTTGACCGTGCCGGGCGCCGGCTTGGCTATGGCGGGGGGTATTATGATCGCACGCTGGCGGCGCTGCCGGGTGCAAAAGCCATCGGCATCGCCTATGCCGGGCAGGAAATGGCCGAAGTGCCGGCGGGACCGCAGGATATGCGCCTGCCCCTGATCGCCACCGAAGCTGGCGTGATCATTTGTGGAGACCCTGCGTGAGGCTTCTTTTCCTTGGCGATATTGTTGGCCGCGCCGGGCGTGATGCCGTCACCGCAACCTTGCCCAGCCTCCGCGAAAAGCTCCGGCTCGATCTTGTGGTGGTGAATGCGGAAAACGCCTCCCACGGGTTTGGCTTGGCGCCGGAGATGGCGCGGGCGCTGTTCATCGCGGGTGCTGATGTGCTGACGCTTGGCAATCACGCTTGGGATCGCAAGGAAATCATCCCCTATATTGAAGGTGAGCCGCGCCTGATCCGCCCGCTGAATTACCCGCCCGGCACGCCCGGCAAGGGCGCGGTGGTGGCGGTGCTGGCCGATGGCCGGCGCGCCTTGGTGTTGCAGGCCATGGGGCGGTTGTTCATGGAACCTTTGGATGATCCCTTCCGCGCCATTCAGGCGGAATTGGCGCAGCATAGGCTGGGACCGCAGGGCACGGTGCAGGCCATCATCATTGATTTCCATGCCGAAGCTTCATCAGAAAAACAGGCCATGGGCCATAGTTTCGATGGCCGTGTGAGCCTGGTGATCGGCACCCATACTCATGTGCCAACTGCCGATCATCGCATCCTGCCCGGCGGCACGGCGTTTCAAACCGATGCCGGCATGTGCGGCGATTATGATAGCGTGATCGGCATGCAAAAGGCCGGCGCTTCCATCCGCTTCTGGCGCAAGGTGCCGGCGGAACGGCTTGCACCGGCTGAGAATGAAGCCACGATCAGCGGGCTTTTTATTGAAACGGATGACGCAACGGGGCTTGCGCGCTGGGTTGCGCCCTTGCGTATTGGTGGCGGGTTGGAGCCGGCTATGCCGCTGATCTGAATAGCTTGGCGCCCTTCCGATGGCCGGATATAAGCTGCGCCTGTTCACCCCTTTTAAGAACGAGAGTCACGGCAATGGCCGGCCATTCCCACGCGAAAAACGTCATGCACCGCAAGGCTACCCAGGGTGCGAAAAAGGCGCAGGCCTTTGGCAAGCTTATTCGTGAAATCACCGTCTCTGCCAAAATCGGCATGCCTGATCCTGCGGCCAATCCGCGGCTGCGCGCAGCGGTCAAGGCCGCGCTGACCGCGAATATGACGCGCGACACGATTGACCGCGCCATCAAGCGCGCTGTCACCGCCGGCCAGGGCGAGGATTACGAGGAAGTCCGCTATGAAGGCTATGGCGCGCATGGCATCGCGATCATCGCCGAAGCGCTGACCGATAATCGCAACCGCACGGGCGGTGATTTGCGTTCGATGTTCGCCAAGAATGGCGGTGCGCTGGGGGAGACGAATTCAGTCGCCTTCCAATTCGAACGCAAGGGCGTGCTGCGCTACAAGCCTGATATTGCCTCAGCCGATGCCATGCTGGAAGCCGCGATTGAAGCGGGGGCCGAGGATGTGGAAAGCACCGAAGACGGCCATGAAATTTCAACCAGTGTTGAGGATTTCGCCACGGTGCGCGATGCGCTGGAAGCGCGCTTCAGCACCGCGGAAGCGGCCAAGCTTGAATGGTGGTCCACCAATGACATCAAGCTTGACGAAGAACGCGCCAAGGAAGTGGTGAAGCTGCTCGATCTTTTGGATGATCACGATGACATCCAGAACATCTACGCGAATCTTGAGGTGGAATAGGGCTGGCACGTGACTGACGCCGCCGCCATGGAAGCGCGCCTGCGCGGGAGTTTCGCCAAGCAAGGATTGATGCAGCTTTTTGGCGCCAGCATCACGCGCATTGCGCCGGGGCAGGTGGAGATCAGCCTTGCGCCGAAGCCAGAACTTTCGCAACAACATGGTTTTGTGCATGGCGGCGCTTTGACCGCCATTGCCGATAGTGCGGCGGGTTATGCCGCGCTCAGCCTCATGCCTGCCAATCGCGGCGTGCTGACGGCAGAGATGAAAATCAATTTCCTGGCGCCGGCCGCAGGCGACCACATCATCGCGCGCGGTAAGGTGCTGAAGGCCGGGCGCACGCTTAGTCTGGTGCAGACGGAAATTTTTGCGGTGATGGCGGATCAGGAAAAGCTGATCGCCTTCCTGACCGCCACCTTCATGACCATGGAAAACCGCGATGGGATCGAAGATTAAATCAAGCTTTGTTTGATCGCATTTTCCGAGCCGCCAAGTGATTCCACTTGGCTTGAAAATGCTCACCTCATCGCGCCCTTCAGCACGATAGCGATCTCATCCAAAATCGCCGGATCATCAATGGTGGGCGGCACGGTATAGGGTTCGGCGTCGGCGATTTTGCGCATGGTGGCGCGCAGGATCTTGCCGCTGCGGGTTTTGGGCAGGCGGGCGACCACCTTCGCATCCTTGAAGGCGGCGACAGGCCCAATCTTCTCCCGCACCAGCCCGATCAATTCGCGCGCCAGCGTATCTTCCGGCTTGTTCACGCCGGATTTCACCACCACCAGCCCAAGCGGCACTTGCCCCTTCAACGTATCGCGCACGCCAACCACGGCGCATTCCGCGACATCCGGATGCGCGGCCAGGACTTCCTCCATGGCGCCTGTCGAAAGCCTATGCCCGGCGACATTGATGATGTCATCCGTCCGGCTCATTACCGAGACATAGCCTTCCGCATCAATCATCCCCGCATCGGCAGTGCTGTAATACCCGGCGAAATGCGAGAGGTAGGCTTCCTTGAAACGCTCATCGGCATTGTAGAGTGTGGGCAGCGCCGAGGGCGGCAAAGGCAGCTTGACCGCAAGACTGCCGATCTGTCCCCGCGGGACCGGCTGGCCGGCCTCATCCAGCACCACCACATCATAGCCAGGTGCAGGCTTGCCGCCGGAACCGGCGCGGGTCGGGAACAGACCCAGGCCACGGAAATTGCCGGTGATGGTCCAGCCGGTTTCCGTCTGCCACCAATGATCTATCACGGGCTTTTGCAACAGGCGTTCCGACCAGATGATAGTATCGGGATCGCAGCGCTCGCCGGCCAGATAAAGCGCCTCAAGCTTCGACAAATCGTATTTCTTCAGGAAAACGCCCTCCGGATCTTCCTTCTTGATGGCGCGAATGGCGGTGGGGGCGGTGAACAAAAGCTTCACGCCATGATCCGCGCAAACACGCCAGAAGGTGCCGGGGTCCGGCGTGCCAACCGGCTTGCCTTCAAACAATACCGTGGTGCAGCCGGCCAGCAGCGGCGCATAGACAATATAAGAATGGCCCACCACCCAGCCGACATCGGAAGCCGCCCAGTAAACATCGCCGGGCTTCATGCCATAAACCAATTCCATGGAATGATGCAGCGCCACCGCATGGCCGCCATTGTCGCGCAAAATCCCCTTGGGCTGACCCGTAGTGCCAGAGGTGTACAGGATATAAAGCGGATCAGTGGCGGCCACGGATACGCAGGCCGCCGGCGTGGCGGCTGCTTCGGCCACCAGCAAATCCTCATCGCGGCCTGCGATCATTTCACACGGCGCTTGTGGCCTTTGCAGGATCAGCACGCTGGATGGCTTATGCGGGGAAAGCGCAATTGCTTCATCGATCAGCGGTTTGTATTTCACCACGCGCCCCGGCTCCAGCCCGCAAGACGCGCTGATGATCGCTTTCGGTTTGGCGTCCGCAATACGGCTGGCGAGTTCCGCCGCCGCGAAGCCGCCAAACACCACGGAATGCACCGCGCCAAGCCGCGCGGTCGCCAACATGGCAATGGCCGCTTCCGGCACCATGGGCATATAGATCACCACACGGTCGCCCTTGCCGACACCGCGCGCGGCCAAGGCACCCGCCAGCTTCGCCACGCGGTTCTGCAGCTCGGCATAGGTGATGCGCTGCACCTGCCCGGTCATGGGGCTGTCATAGATGATCGCTATCTGCTGCCCGCGCCCGGCGGCGACGTGCCGATCCACGGCGTTGTGGCAGGTATTCAGCGCCGCATCGGGAAACCAGCGGCCATAAACACCCATCGAGGCATCAAAGATGCGCTGCGGCGCGCGGTCCCAATCAATGCCCCGCGCGGCTTCCGCCCAATCCGCCCAATAGGCTTCCGGGTCGCGCCGCCAGCGCGCATGGGTCGCGTCATATTGCGAAGCCTCGGACATGGTTTCCCCCTTATTTCAGCAACGGCGTAGCTTTAGCCTTACGGCGAGGGTGCCGCCTTGGCAGGGCACAGCGCAAGCCCTGGTACAAGCGACCCGCCGCCATGTGTGGAAAGCCGTCGTCAATCCATGCGAGACTGTCGTCATGGTCCTGCCACGCCACACCCTAAGCCAGCACGCCCGTCCATGAGCGGCTTTCTTCGCCGTGCCCTTGGGCTGATCGGCGATGGACTGAAACCATCCTTGCGCGAATTCCTCCGCGCCCGGGCGCATTTCCACGCCGCACTCCCCGCCGGCCCGCTGATCGCGCAAAACTATGTGGTGTTTGACCTGGAATCGACTGGGCTTGATGTCAGCGGCGGCGATTGCGTGATTTCCATCGGCGCGGTCCGGCTGCGCGGTGGCGAGGCGCGCGCGCGTTTCACCACCCTGGTCAATCCTGGCCGCGCCATCCCGCCCGCTTCCATCCGCTATCACGGCATTACGGACGCCATGGTGACCGATGCGCCACCGTCGGCCGAGGCACTCGCCCGCTTTCAGGATTTCATCGCCGATGATGTGCTGGTCGCGCATAATGCTGCCTTCGACCGCGCCCTTATTTTTGCTGAGGAATTTCGCGGAGCACCCGCCATCGGCAATCCCTTCCTGTGCAGTGTCGCGACCTCTCGCTGGCTGGATCCTGAAGAAGCGGATCATTCGCTGGATGGGCTTTGTGGCCGGGCAGGCATTGTGATCACCGGCCGGCACCAGGCCTTGGGCGATGCGGAAGCCACCGCAGCCCTTTGGGTCAGCCTAATGGCGCGTGCCGCGTCGCGCGGCGTGGATGATCTGGCGGAATTGGCGCGGCGCAGCCGCATGACCGCCGCCATGGCCGCGGCGGCAGAGCATTTCTGAGCGCGCTTACTACCAAATCTCGCCGGTAAAGCCCGCAAAGCTGCTGCGGGAAAAGCTGCGCACCGCCTTCAACGCCTCCCGCAATTCCTGCCGTGCATCTTTGGGCATGGCCGCCGTATCCACCAGATTGCCGGGGCGGTGGCCGGCAGCGTGATCGGCCAATTGCTGGCGCAACACCACATCCAGCAGCAGGGCAAAGGCGGCTTGCAGGTCGCTTGCTTCCCGCGCTGCGATGCTGCCACGCGCGGCCAGGGCCGAGATGCGCTGAGACGTACCCGTTTCGATAATGCCATCGCGCAGCGCCAAAAGCCGGGTTGCGGCCACCAGGGGCATCAGCCCATGCAGCTTCAAATCCGTTCGGCTGCCGGGGCCGGGCTCATCATCGGCAAAGCCACCAAATAGCGTCAGCCCCACCTGCAGGCTGCTGTTTTGTGCTGCCATGGCAGCAAGCCAAGCCGGGCGCAAAGCCAATAGCCCGGCCAGATGTTGGCGGAGTGCCGCGGCCTCCGCCTCGCCCCCCTGCACCGGCCGGAAATCAAACACGATATCGCCAAACAGCAAGGCGGCACCCGCACGGCGATTGGACCAGATGCCCATCTGATCCCGCCATTGCCGCGCAGTTTTCCGCCACAACGGATTGCGCGCCATGATCCCCCCAGGACACAGCGGAAAGCCCGCCTGATCCAGGCGCTGGTTGAAATCCTCCGTGAAAGGGCGGAACCAGGCATCCACCGTTGCGTAGTCCTGATCCGGGTAATCCTCAAGCATCAGGCCATTATCCTGATCGGGCGTCAGTAGGCTTTCGCCCCGCCCCAGGCTGCCCATGACCAGCAGGGTGAAGGGCACCGGCGCGGGGCCGTGATCCGCCAGTGTTTCCGCCAGAATCCGCCGATGCAAATCAAGATTGATGCCATTGACCAGCCGCACCACGGCTTCCGCGCTCAGCCCTTCCGCGAGCAGCGCGCGGGCAATGCCGGCCTGGGCGGCTTTGATGGCGGCGACATCGCCGGATAGCGCTTCAAGATGACTCAGCAACCCGCCGGAAACGGCAGCCAAAGCCTCTGCCCGATGCAGCATGCCAAGGCAGCGCCCGCCTTCATCCAGCACCGGCAAATGCCTGAGCCCATGCTGGCGGAGCAGGGCAATGGCGCGCCACAGGCCTTCTTCCGGGGCGCAGGCGATCAGCGGCGCGGTCATGGCGGCGGCGAGTGGTGCTTCGGGGCCAAGCTGAAATACAACGCGGCGCACGATGTCCTGTTCTGTCAGAATGCCGATGGCGCGGCCCGCGCCATCCAGCGCCATCAGGGCCGATGCCCGCGCCGTTGCCATGGCGGCGATGGCCTGACCCAGTGGAGTTTCAGCCGGTAGCGCAGGCGGCG
>JAPLOJ010000001.1 GCA_026400795.1 Alphaproteobacteria bacterium | reverse complement strand
TTTTGGTGATTGTCTATGTCGGCGCGGTCGCGGTGCTGTTCCTGTTTGTCGTGATGATGCTGGATATTGATTTCTCACGACTGCGGGAAGGATTCCAGCGCTATGCACCAGTGGGCGCGCTGATTGGCCTGGTGCTGCTGGTGCAATTGGTGATGGTGATGATCGGCTGGCGGATGGCGCCGGGGGCGATGCAGCTTCGGCTCAATGAAACGCCCGCTGATCTCGCGAATGCGGAAGCGCTCGGGCGCATTCTGTATACTGATTACATCTATCTGTTTCAGGGCTGCGGTCTGATCCTGCTGGTGGCCATGATCGGCGCCATTGTGCTGACGCTGCGCGATAAGCCGAATTCCAAGCAGCAGAATATCGCCGAACAGATCGCGCGCGCCGGGTCGGTCACCAATGTGGCTGTGCCCACCGGCGCCGGCCTGAAGCAGCTTGGCATTCGCCGCCCGCCCTTGCCTGAGGAAGCGGCGCCCAAGCCCATTGAGCATCATGGCCATGGGGGGCATCACTAAGATGAACATTGGGCTGGAGCACTTTCTGACCGTCGCGGCGATCTTGTTCGTCCTCGGTATTTTCGGGATCTTCCTGAACCGCAAGAATGTCATCGTCATTCTGATGTCGGTGGAATTGATCCTGCTGTCGGTCAATCTGAATCTGGTGGCGTTTTCGGCGCATTTGAATGATCTGGCGGGCCAGGTCTTCACCATGTTCATCCTGACCGTGGCGGCGGCTGAGGCCGCGATTGGCCTTGCCATTCTTGTTGTTTACTTCCGCAACCGCGGTGGGTTAGCGCGATGTTTGTCGGCGCCGTTTTCTTCCCGCTTCTGGGTGCGACCATTGCGGGTTTCTTTGGTCGCTGGATTGGCGACAAGGCTTCGCAATGGGTCACGGTGATCTGCATGGCGCTGGCCGCCATTTGCGGTGTGGCGTCCTTTGTTGAGGTAGCCTTGGGCCATGCGCCGCAAACCCTGGTGCTGCTCCGCTTCCTGGATGTGGGGTCCTTTGGGCTGGACTGGGCGCTGCGCTATGACACGCTGAGTGTTGTCATGGTGGCGATGGTCACCTGCATTTCCACGCTGATTCATCTTTATAGCGTCGGCTATATGTCGCATGACCCGACCACGCCGCGCTTCTTCGCCTATCTGTCGCTGTTCACCTTCATGATGTTGATGCTGGTGACAGCGGATAATCTAGTGCAGTTGTTCTTTGGCTGGGAAGGCGTTGGACTCGCCTCCTATCTGCTGATTGGCTATTGGTATGAAAAGGAAAGCGCTTGTGCGGCGGCGATGAAAGCCTTCATCGTCAATCGTGTGGGCGATTTGTTCTTCATGCTGGGGCTCTGCCTGACCTTCTGGGTTTTTGGTTCCATCGAATTCAGCGAAATCTTTGGCGCCATTGACCAGCATAAGGATGCGCGCTTCGGCGGCTTGCCGGCTTATGAGGTAATTTGCATTCTGCTCTTCCTTGGCGCTTGCGGGAAATCGGCTCAGCTTGGTCTGCACACTTGGCTGCCGGATGCGATGGAAGGGCCGACGCCCGTCTCCGCGCTGATCCATGCAGCGACGATGGTGACGGCGGGCGTGTTTCTGGTGGCGCGCATGTCGCCTGTCTTTGAATATGCACCGATAGCGCTTGCCATCGTGACGGTGG
>JAPLOJ010000223.1:5999-11091 GCA_026400795.1 Alphaproteobacteria bacterium | reverse complement strand
TGGCCTATGCACTGGCCAAGCTGCGCTTCGCAGGACGGGAAACCTGCTTCACCTTGGTGGTCCTGGCGCTTCTCATCCCGCCCCAAGTGCCGGCGATACCGCTTTACATCGCCATGTGGCAGCTAGACCTTCTGAATACCTATGCGGGCATCATACTGCCCTCCACCATCAGCGTCTTTGGCATTTTCATGATGCGGCAATTCTTCCGCACCGTACCAAATGACCTGATTGCGGCGGCGCGGATGGATGGCCTTGGCGAGTTCGCCATTGTCTGGCGCATCATGTTGCCAACAGCGATGCCGGCTCTGACAGCTTTTGCCTGCCTTTCCTTCATCTGGAATTGGAATGAATTCTTCTGGCCATTCCTGGTGGTCCAGGATGAGGCCTTGATGACACCGCCGCTTGGCATCGCATTCTTTTCGAATGCGGAAGCTGGCACGTCCTTCGGCCCGCTTATGGCGGCGGCAACAGCTGTCACCGCCCCCTTGGTGCTGGCCTTTCTTCTTGCGCAACGCGCCTTTGTCGAAGGCGTGACAATGACAGGCATCAAATGACTCCCCAACCCCTCAGGAGAAATATCATGATCAATCGTAGGCACATGCTTCTTGGCACCGCTGCAGGGCTCGCGGCCCCGCTTTACGCGCGCGCCCAATCCAATACCGTGGAGCTCACGGCACAATATTCCATTCCGGAACTTTTCCGCGGCCTGATGGAAGATGTGTCAACGGAGTTTTCCAAGCAGAATCCGAATATTCGCGTGAATTGGCGCGCGCCGGAACAGGGCTATGAGGAAATCATGCAGCGGAACCTGCGTGATGCCATCACGCGTTCGCTGCCAGATGTTGCCTTCCACGGCCTCAATCGGCAGCGCACGCTGCTGGAGCGCGACATTCCAGTGGATCTGCGCCCCTTCATGACGGCAGATCCAAAGATTGCTGAACAGGGCTATTCGGAGACGCTGCTGTCTCTGGGCCAGGTTGGCGGCAAGCAAACCGGGATCGGCTTCGCGCTCTCGACCCCAATCCTTTACTACAATGTTGATCTGATGCGCCGCGCGGGTGGTGATCCTGCGCGTCCGCCTTCAAGCTGGGACGAGGTGATCAATCTTTCGCGTGCGATCTCGGGCCTCAGTGACAATACCACCGGGATGTTCTTCGATTGGACAATCACCGGCAACTGGTCCTGGCAAGGTCTGGTCTTCAGCCATGGTGGCACCATGCTGAATGCGGAAGAAACCCAGGTTGCCTTCAATCAGGAACCGGGGCTTCGCGCCATCCGTACGCTGCGTCGCTTTGTTGATGATGGGCGGATGCCAGATATTCGTCCGGCCACCATGTTCACTGATTTCTTTTCCGGACGCCTGGGCATTTCCATGCAGTCAACGGCACAGCTTGGCCGCTATAATCGCGAAATTGGCGGACGCTTCCCATTGCTGACTGGGCGCTATCCGCTTTCCGCACCGAATGGACGAGTTCCGGCAGGCGGGAACGTGGCCATGATGTTCACGCGTGATGCGCAGAAGCAGCGCGCGGCATGGGAATTCATTAAATTCGCAACCGGTCCCATTGGCGGCACCATGATGGTGAACCACACCGGCTATATGCCCGCCACCACCATCCCGGCCGAACGTGAGGAAATGCTGGGGCGCTTCTATCGCGAGAACCCCAATCACCTCACCACCTTCCGGCAGGCCGATTCCATCACTGGTTGGTATGCCTTCCCCGGCCAGAATGCGCTTCGGATTACGGATGTCATCAATGACCATCTGCAAAATGTGGTCGGCAAGCGGGCGGAAGCGGATGCAACATTGCAGCGCATGGCGGCCGATGTGCAGGCGCTGTTGCCGCGCCGTAGCTGAATTTATGCGATGGCGCCTCGCTATCGAGGCGCCGTCCCCATCATCTTGAAGGAATAAGCGACATGACGTCTCTCTCATTCATTCATCTGACTGACCTTCATCTGGTTGCGCCCGGCGAAGAGCTGTATGGCCTTGACCCGGCGGTGCGGCTGCAGGCTGCTGTTGAAAGCATCATCAGCCGCCATGGGCCTGGTTGCGCCGCGCCTGCCGAGTTTGCGGTGATCACCGGCGATCTCGCTCATTGGGGCGAGGTTGCGGCTTATGAGGCGCTCAAAGATATTCTGGGTCCGCTACCCTTCCCCTGCCATCTTCTGCTCGGCAACCATGATGATAGGGGCGCGTTTCTCTCCGTCTTTAATGAGTGCCCCACAACGCAGGATGGGCATGTGCAACAGGTGTTGCAGACGCCGGTGGGAGTTTTTGTGATGTTGGACACCAATGAGGCCGGCACGCATGCAGGAAAGCTCGGCCCCGAACGTCTTGCCTGGCTTGCCAGGGTACTCGGTGGCAGTGAAGCTCCGCTGTTCCTGTTCCTGCACCATCCGCCGGCATCAAGTGGCATTGTGGGCATGGATCAAATCCCGCTCATGGATTCCGATGCGCTTTGGAATATTCTTGAGCCGCATCGGGCGCGTGTACGCCATATCTTCCATGGCCATCTGCATCGCCCCTTCGCAGGGTCTTGGCATGGCATTCCGTTCACGTCCTTGCGCGGGACTAATCACCAGGTGGTTCTGGATTTTGCTGAACAGACAAAGGTGTTTGGGAGCCACGAGCCGGCCGCCTATGCGCTTGTACGCATTACGGAAACTGAGGTTGTCGTTCATACACATGATTATGTGGACGCTTCGGAAGTTTTCGACATGTAGACTGCCTTTGACGGTTCTCATGGCGCATCAATATGTCGCTTGGGCATTGATCTGGGATTACACGCGCTGCCATCGCGGCAGCGAATGCAACCAAGAATTCGGGTGAAAGTAGTATGGACATGAAGAAACGCGTTGTTGTTGTGGTACTGGATGGCCTGCGGCGGGATATGATTTCGCCAGCGACGACGCCAGCGCTGGCTAGCTTCGCGGGGATGGCGACTGTCTTTTCCGCCCATCGATCGGTTTTCCCATCGGCGACCCGCGTTGTCTCTGCCTGCTTTGCCACTGGCTGCTGGCCGGCTCGGCACAGGCTCGCGGGAAATAGCATTGCGCTCATGGAAGATGACAGGCTCATCCCCCATGATGTCGGGCGTCCCGATTTTATGGATGATTTGCGCCGCATACGTGGCTATTGCCTTGCTGTGCCCACATTGTCGGAAAGGCTCGCGCAGAACGGGCAAGAAGCGATGCTGTTTTCCAACGTCTCCCCCGGTGCGGCACGTGCTCATGATCCTGATGGCCATGGCTGGGTGCTGCATCGGGCCTGGTCGCATGGCCCAGGCTTACGAAAATTGACGGGTGCCGAAGCTGTTGAATCTGTCACGCATGATTCCGCCGGTGATGCAGTATTGACCCAGGCGTTTCTCGAACGCGCCCTTGCGGGACGGGAAGCCATGCTCGCGGTATTATGGCTGGGAGAGCCCGATGCAAGCCAGCATGCTGCGCCAATTGGGGCGCCTGCGGGAATGGCGGCTCTCGCCGCCGCCGATGCGCGTTTTGCCGAGGTTAGGGCAGCTGTTGAGGCGCGCCGCGACGCAGGTGAAGATATTCTACTGATTGCCTGTTCCGATCACGGGCATCAAACCGTCAAGGCTGTTGTGGATATAGAAGCCGAATTGGCGGCAGCTGGCTTGAAACGTGGCATGGATGACGCAAGCCTTGTTTCGGTTTCCAACGGCACATCGGCATTGGTCTATCTGCACCCGGATCGCGCATCGCTTGCCGATGCCGTGCTTACCTTTCTGGCGAAGCAGCCCTGGGTCGGTTCGGTGCATGCTGGTGACGCCCTCGCCGAGATTGGTCATGCGGCGCAGGATCATCTTCTCTGCGCTATTTCCATGGCGTCAGACACGGCGCCCAATGAATTCGGGGTCGCGGGACTTGCCTTTGCCGCCAAGCCCGCAGCGGGCAAGCCAGATCGCCTGGGATGCGGGCAGCATGGCGGCCTGGGCGTGGCGGAACAAAGCCCATTCCTGATGATCAACGGTTCAGGCTTTGCACCCGCCGTTGAAAGCGCCGCGCCGACAAGCCCGATAGACCTTGCCCCAACCATCCTGCACCACCTTCAGCTTGCAGCGGATGGCTGTGACGGGCGCGCCTTGCAACCAGGCGCTTGAAGAAGGCCGCGTCAGGCCATCGGCAGGCCCCGCAAGGCGATCTAGTTGCTTGCCTTCAGCCTGGCAGACTCATTCCCTGTCATCGCCCAAGCCTTAGCCTTTTGGAGCAGTTCAGCCAGACCATTGGCATGGTCGGTGATAAGCGTTTGCGGAGCAACAGAGGAACCGGGCGCTGGATGGAGAATAATCTTCCAGCCCCCTGCGGCCTGATCAAAAACCTCGAACCGCCAGGCCCCAAAACTCAAAAGCCCGACGCGAAGCTGACGCGAAGACATGCAAGTCCCTCTTAATCTGTGCTGTCCCCCTCTAGCATGACTAGACAACTGAGGCAAGTGTCTACAACCTTAATGAAATTGTCCGGTTTTGAAGCCCCGCGTCACTTAGCGGATACGACGAGGCTTTTTTCAGCCCGGGGGCTTCAAGGTGCCACCCGCCCCGGAACCGGTTGTCCAGAAAAGAAGGCCGCGAGAGACTCTGCCGCTGACATCTCAATGGCTTCGCGCACTTGCGCCACGGCCGATCCCAGATGGGGCGTGAATAGGGTGCGCGGATGGGCCAAAAGCGCCGGCGGGATTGCGGGTGGGCGATGCGGCAAGGCCCAATCCTCCATGGCGAAGACATCAGCTGCAAAACCCCCTAGCCGACCAGCGTTCAGGGCTTCGGCTACCGCTGCTTCATCCACCAAGGAACCGCGCGCCACATTCACCACCAGCGCATGAGGCGGCAGCGTAGCCAGACGCGTCGCATCCAGGATGTGTCTGGTGCTTGGCGCCAGCGGCAGCGCAAGCACCAGCGCGTCAGCCAAGGGAAGTAACGCATCAAGCGGCATCGCCTTCACACCATCCGGTGCTGGGGCAGCTTGATCATGACCAATCAAGCGGCAGCCAAAGCCCTGCAGTCGCGCCGCAATCGCACGCCCAACTCGGCCAAAACCAAGCAACCCAATAGTCGCACCTTCCAGACCCGCA
>JAPLOJ010000223.1:0-5981 GCA_026400795.1 Alphaproteobacteria bacterium | reverse complement strand
AAAGAATCGGGCGCCAGCCGCCGAACGTGCCGCTGCGCACCAGCGCATCGCCCGCGCGCAGATGGCGCCCAAGGCCGATCAGCAGGCCAATCGCAAGCTCGGCCGTTGGCACGGTAAGAAGGTCAGGCACGACTGAGACAGTAACGCCGCGTCGCTGACAGGCAGCGAGGTCGAAATTATCAGCACCTTTCAGTGCACAGCCAATCATGCGCAGCCGCGGGCAGGCCGCCAGGAAATCATCATCCACATGATCCGTCATAAAGGCGAGCAAGCCATCCGCCCCAGCAGCGCGGTCACGCAATGCCTGTGCTGACCAAGGCTCTGGACCCTCATTCATTTCAATATCAGCAAAATCCTTGAGGCGCGCAAGAACCGTTGCATGAAGCGGCTGTGTCACAAGGATGCGCGGTTGCACGGCGGGTTTCATCAAACTGTAACTCCAGGATCGGTGGGAAGGCAGTATAGCGCCAAAAAAAGCGATCCAGAAGGTTGGAACTTTGCATTCTAGAACTCAAAAGTCGGGAATGGCCATTTTGCGTCTTTTTGATGCCGGCGTGACCTATCCGAATGGGACCGTTGCGTTGCAGCCAACCAGTTTGGAATTCGCGGAGGGCGCTTTTACGATTTTGCTTGGACCTTCAGGCGCGGGTAAATCTACGCTGCTGCGCAGTTTGAATGGTATTGTCCCACTCACCCAGGGGCAGATTGTATCCGCGCATTTAGGTGTACTGCGAAATGCGCGCCAATGGCGGGAACACCGACGCAAAACCGGTATGATTTTCCAGCAACATCAGCTGATCGGGCGCCTGACTGCGCTCGCGAATGTCCTTATGGGGCGCCTTGGTCACCATTCGACTTTGCGTAGCCTGTTTCCATTATCGGCAGATGAAAAGCGTATGGCATTGGAAGCATTGGATCGCGTTGGTTTGCTTGACTATGCTCTGCGGCGAGCCGATCAACTCTCCGGCGGGCAGCAGCAGCGTGTTGGCATTGCGCGCGCCCTAGCCCAAGCACCTAATCTTATCCTCGCGGATGAACCTGTCGCCTCTCTTGATCCTGCCACCGCGGAACGTGTGTTGGCGTTGTTGCATGGGATTTGTCGGCAGGATGGGTTGAGCGCGATTATTTCTCTGCACCAAGTGGAACTTGCCCGCCAGTTCGCTGATCGCATCATCGGCATCAATGGCGGCCATGTCGTTTTTGATGGACCGCCGGAAAGGCTTGGTGAGGACGCCATTCGCCGTATTTATGACGGCACCCCCATCCCGCAAAAAAATCCTTCTGCTGCATACGAACTGGAGATGACCCCATGAAGCGCCGCGCATTTCTTGCAACACCGCTGTTATTGCCTGCCCTGGCGCAGGCCCAAACCCGCGATCCTGCCCGCTTGCGCCTGGCATTGCTGCCAGATGAGAATGCCTCGACCATCGTCCAAAACGCCCAGCCTTTGCGCGCACATCTGTCCCAGAGTCTTGGCCGCGATGTGCAGGTTGTCGTCACCACCGATTATTCTTCAATGATCGAGGCGATGCGCTTTGGCCGTATCGAAATTGCTTACTTCGGCCCGTTTTCCTATGTGCTGGCCAAATCACGGGCCGAGGGGATAGAACCCTTCGCCGTTGGTGTGGAACGCGGTTCCCCCACTTATCGTTCCATCATCATCGCGACCGCGGGCGGGCCGGTGCAGAAGCTTGAAGATGTGCGCGGCCATCCGGTTGCCTTTGGTGATCAGGCTTCAACATCCTCGCACCTTGTGCCACGCGCGACCATCCTGCGACGCACCGGGCTTGCTGGAGAGAAGGATTTCCGGGTGGTGCATGTCGGTACGCATGACGCTGTTGCGCGTACGGTCGAAGCAGGGCGCGCGCCGGCCGGCGCCCTTTCCGAGCCGATCTTCCATTCCCTACTTGCGCGCAACATCATCCGCCGTGATCGTTTGGTGGATGTTGCGTTCTCAGACCCCATCCCGAATTATCCCATGGTGATGCAGGGCGATCTGGCGCCTACGCTAAAGCAAGCCATTCGCGATGCCTTTCTCAACCTGAATAATCCCGAGTTGCTGCGGAATTTCCGCGTGGAGGGCTTTGCGCCAACAACCGACGCCGCCTATGACGTGCTGCGCGAGACGGCACGCATCCTCAATCTTGATCTGAGCCGCATGAGCTGATGTCAACCACGACGCAGGATCATATCCTCGCGGCTGACCGAAAGGCAGGCATGCGCCAGGCATTGCTGGTGGCATGCCTTTTGGTGGTTTGCGCGGCAGCCCTGACCATTACGGGCTTCTTCGATGCGGCACGCTTTGCTGAAGGTATCCCGGCACTGGCGCAGCTATTTTCGGAAATGATCCCGCCGGATTTTTCGCGCTGGCAGCATTGGCTACGCCCCCTATTGGATACACTCGCCATGTCCATTGCGGGCACAATCCTGGCCGTGATCCTATCCTTGCCACTAGCCTTGCTTGCCGCACCGAATACCACGCCTTTTCCAGCCTTGGGCTATGTCGCGCGGCTTCTGCTTTCCTTCTTGCGCTCCGTGCCTGAACTGATCCTGGGCATCATCTTTGTCGCGGCCGTTGGCTTTGGCGCCTTGCCTGGCGTACTTGCGCTGGCTTTGCATTCTGTCGGCATGGTGGGAAAATTCTATGCCGAGGCGATTGAACATGTGGACCCGCGTCCCTTGGAAGCCGCGCGGGCTGCTGGGGCGACCCGCGTACAGGTAATCACCCATGCTGTTTTGCCGCAGGTTCTGCC
The DNA here is from genome assembly GCA_026400795.1 of Alphaproteobacteria bacterium. Taxonomy (GTDB): domain Bacteria; phylum Pseudomonadota; class Alphaproteobacteria; order Acetobacterales; family Acetobacteraceae; genus Neoroseomonas. The sequence goes on along the minus strand of JAPLOJ010000223.1, from coordinate 3,228 downwards.
CCAAATGGCGGATATCACGATTTACCGCTGGGAATATCATTTCCGTGCATCAACTGTCCTTGGCATTGTTGGCGCTGGCGGCATTGGCTTTGAATTGATCGCTGCCCTGCGCCTTATCTCCTACGATCAGGTGGCTGCGATTCTTATCACGATCCTCGCCTGTGTCGTGGTGGTGGATAGCTTGGGTGCAGCGCTGAGGAAGCGGCTGAAGTAAGACCGTGTCCGCCGTCTGCGCCTATGGGACCAAACTGATGGTTTGAGGTACGGTGGATTTCTGTTTCATCGTAACCCCAAGGAGAGTGAAGATGAGCCAGAAATCCTCTGCCCCGCCCACGCGGGTGCCAACCGGAGAGTTGGTCCGCGATATTCGCCGCGCCACGCGCAAGGACCATTCCGCCGATGGCAAGATCCGCATTGTCTTGGAAGGGCTCGTCTTCGGGCAAAATATTGAAAATACTAAAAAGTAACAGCCAGAGAGTTTCGCCTTCTTGGTCCCCACTGCTGCTCCAGTCGCCACCTAGCCGAACCGGGTTAGCGCCCCAGGCAACCACCTAAACCCCCTTGAAAACAAAGCTTTTTCTGGCGACCTTGAGGGTGCTCAAGCGGAACATTCCGGCTTTTTCTCTCCGAATCCGCGAATTCTCTCCAAAGCTTGAGGGTAGGCCGATTTTTCCAACAAGGTTTAACGCGTTGATCTGGAATGGTTTTGGCTATGCTGCAGTGCAGCGTGGTTGGGAAGTGGACTGGTGGGGCGGTGGAGGCTGAGACGGGAAATGGGGCTGAAACCCTGATGTCTCCGCGAGACTCGCGAATGGCTCTCCCCTTTTGGTTCCTGCATCTTTGAGGCGGATCAAGCTCGATCGGCGCGACCTAACGCCCTGCGCGGCTGAAGAGTTTCCCGTCCAGCCATTGTGAACCAGCGCCTGGCCGCCTTCACCCTGCCGGCGCTTTCCACCGCCGAGGCGCGCAACCAGCGCCGCGACATGCTGCGCCATCTTGGCGCGGCGCGGGTTACGCTTTGGATTGCGGAGCTTTCCGACAGCATGGCGGAGCGGAACCGCCGTGCCATCTGGGGCGCAATGAATGCCCCTGGTGAGGACGCTGCCACCAGCCGGGACAGCCTGCCTCTGGCGTCGCGCGGGTCCGGGGTGGTGGAAAGATTTTGAAACTTTACCGCAACAACAGGACCAGCGCTAAGCCACCTCCGGCTCCGTCGCACCAGCCAGGTCATCACCCTGAAAGCCCAGCGCCTCCGCCTGGCGCACGCCGGGCAGTATCGCGACATCGTAAAGCTCATTAATCGTGTGCTCAAAACGGAGCCAATGCAGCGTGCGCCCGGTTTCGATATCCACCACCACCAGCCCGCAGCGCGGCACTGCATCGCGCGTCTTGAGCGCTTCTTCCAAAGCAAGACCTTCAAAGGTTTGATTATGGCGCGGGCGGGAAAGCCCAACCACCGCATAGCGCCCGAAAAAGGCAAGCCCGCGCGCATAGCCGGGCAGAAACGCCACTGGCTCAAATTTGCCATCGGCAGGATCAACCACGCCCAATTCTCCGGTGCCAGAATTCAACACCCAAAGCCGGCCCTGATGCAGCCGCGGCGAATGCGGCATGGAAAGTCCGCGCGCGACAATCTCGCCACTTGCCACATGCACCACCACGCCACCATCTCGCCGCCGATCACGCCAGCCATCCTGCACATCGGAAGCCGATATCGCCGTGACATAGGCCGGCGTGCCATTATCCATCGCAAGCCCGTTTAGGTGGCAACGATCCTCTGGCACCAGCGCACTGATGAAGGGCGGGCGCCAAAGCGGGCAAAACGCCGCACGATCACTGATGGTGGCCAGACAATTATACTGCGTCGCTACGAAAATTAGCCCCGGCCGCGCCATATCGCCCAACATGCCAAGGCCGATATCGTGAATATCCAGCGCGCCCGTCACGCGGCCTTCCCGCGGGACAAAGACTCGATCAGCGCCGCGCTGCGTCATCATTCCCTGTGGCACGGCATTGGCGAAGCGCCAGAGCATGGTCTTGCCGCTGACCCAGATCTCCGAGCCATCGGTCCATAGCCCTTGGCATTGCTCAATCATCCTTTCATGCGCGCGGAGCGTGCCATCTGGGCGCAGCCCCAGCAGGATGATGCGCCCTGCCTGATAGGTGGTAAGCGCGACACTCACGCCCGCTTCATGAAGCCATGCAGTGAAGCCAGGTGCCGCAAGCAGGATGGGGCCTTTGGCGTCGGTGGGGCTTGGCGTTTCTGCGGTGGGTTCGGCGTTGGACATGGGCGATCCCTCAAAAATTGCATTGCAAAGGCGTTACACAACCTGTGATTGCATTCACATGAACGGTAACCATAAAAGATTCACAGGCACAGGCTTGATAAATGATTGTTAATAGATAGAATAGCCATTAACCAAAAACGCAACCATCAAAAACGGAATCGAATCTTGGCTTCATGGTCCGTGATAGCGCGACGAAAGTTCCGGGGCGACTGCTTGGCATGTCGTCAATGAAGCGTATCTGCGCCCTTCACCGCACATTGAGCCAAACATCAGGCCTCGCTTGGCTGCTGCGCTGGCCATGCCAGCGCGCTTCCGTAACGTGCCGTGCCTCATTCAGCCGATGGGCTGAAGCGCCAAGCCGCCGTCACGCGGTTTTCATGCCATCAAAGCCGAACGCATAGGGATCCTTCGTTATGCCTGACATCAACGGTACCAGCGGCAATGACATCATCACGGAAAGCAGCGGCTTTTCGGGTGGCACCCCAGGCGCGGGGAATGACACCATCACCGGCCTGGGCGGCGATGATGTGATCGCAGGTGGCGATGGCAATGATTTGCTGATCGGTGCCGCGGGCAATGACACGCTGGATGGCGGTAACGACGCTGACACGCTGCAGGGCTTTGACGGCAATGACACGCTTGCTGGCGGCAATGGTTCTGACAGCCTGTTTGGCGGCGCGAATGACGACCAGCTTGATGGCGGCGCGGATAACGATACGCTGAGCGGCGATGCTGGTGCGGATAGCCTCTATGGCAATACCGGCAATGACAGTCTGGATGGCGGCAATGACGCTGACACGCTGCAGGGCTTTGACGGCAACGACACGCTTGCTGGTGGCAATGGTTCTGACAGCCTGTTTGGCGGCGCGAATGACGACCAGCTTGATGGCGGCGCGGATAACGATACGCTGAGCGGCGATGCTGGTGCGGATAGCCTCTA
>JAPLOJ010000143.1:9310-11316 GCA_026400795.1 Alphaproteobacteria bacterium | reverse complement strand
CACGAAATCGCGGCACTGATCTGTCCTGATTTTGAGACCTTCTGGTGGTCCTCGCCGGAAGCCCGCGCGCTGGGGAAGGAAGTTTATGGCTTTTGAACCCCGACGCGCGCGGCTGCGGCCTGCGCTCTCGCCCGAATTGATCCTGGCCACGCTGCATTGGGCTGGCTTCTGGACGCTGTTGTTCCTGGCCTGGGGGCTGATCGCCTGACCCGGCCACGGCGCCGCGCGCTCGCCGCAACCGGCGCGCACCCCCCGCAAGAAAGGAGAGGCCAATGGCCCTCGGACTCAATACCAACACCAATGCCGAAATCTTTCCGCATATCCGCTACGATGCGCGTGCCGGGCGCCTGTTCCGCCACGACCGCGAACAAAAGCCTGATGGCAAGTGGGAATCCAAAAACACGGATATCACCTCGCCAGCGCCGCTCATGCTGATGGATCTGGCCCAGATTGAAGTGGGCTGGATATCCTTCACGGGTGGCGCGCCGGATTTTCACATGGTGCGCTTTGGCGAACCCATGCCGCAGCAACCTTCCAAGGAGCATCGCCAGGGTTTTCGCCTTCGTGTCTATGCGCCGAAGCTGCTCGGCGGCTTGCGCGAATTTACTGCCACCGCGCGCGTTGTGATCGCGGCCATGGATGCCTTGCACAACCAATATGAAGCAGCACCAGAATCAGGCCAGCGTCTGGTCCCCCTGGTGATGCTGGCCGGCACGACACCCGTTGTGAGCAAAGCGCCGCAGGGGCAGACGACTAATTACGCACCGATTTTCCAGATCGAGAAATGGCTGCCGCGACCAGATGACATGCCGATGGGCGCTTTGCCGAGCATCGCAGCACCTGCCAGCGTCGCGCCACGCGCTACCGCGCCGATAGCGCCCGCGCCCGCGCGCCATGTGCCAGCGCCGGTTGCGGCGCCGGCCCCGGAGTTGGCGACGCACGATACGGAATTCTGAAGCATGTCGGCGGTGGAGCAGGTAGCGTCCATGGGCGATGGGTTGATCTGCCCGTTGCCCATGGCGCTGCAAGCCCTCACCGCCGCCAATCATTGGGTGGTTTGGCGCTGGACGGAAACCAGCCCCGGCGCCAAGCCCGACAAGCCGCTGTTTCGCGCCAGCGATCCCTGGCGCCATGCCTCAACCCAGGATCCTGCGTCCTGGGATAGTTTTGCCGCCGCCATGGGTGCTGTCGCCGCCGCTGAGGCCGATGGCGCCGGATATGTGCTGCGCGATGATGCGACGCATGTCTTTCTCGATCTCGATCATTGCCGCGACCCGGCCACGGGCACACTCGCCGATTGGGCGCTACGCCTTGTTGAGGAAGCCGATAGCTATACGGAAATCACCCCATCCGGGCGCGGGCTTCGGATCATTGGCAGCAATGACGGGCTGCGCGCGCCGGTGCATAGGCGCATTGCCATGCCCGAAGGCGGCAGTGTCGAGATTTTCCATCGCTGCCCGCGTTACGTCACTGTCTCCGGCCGCCAATTGCCGCAAACGCCCGATGCCTTGCGCCCCATCGCTGATATTGCGACGGAATTGCTGCTGCTGGCGCAGCCTGATGCGCAGACATTGCCGGACCAAGCGCCACCGCGCGCCAATCCCGATAGTCGGGCTGCGGCTGCGGATATCGTCGCGGCGCTGGCGCAAATACCGAATGCCGATCTGCCCTGGGATGAATGGTCAAAGATCGGCATGGCGGTCTGGCGTGCCTCCTCCGCCAGTGCCGAGGGCCTTGCTGCCTGGCTTGCCTGGTCAGCGAAATCGACCAAGCACCAGGAAGCGGCCTGCCTGGAACGCTGGCAGCATTGGTTTCGCAGCCCACCCGATCGGATTGGCTATGCGTCCTTGTATCACCTGGCGCGTATGGCCAATCCGCTCTGGGTCAAGCCATCGCTGATCGCTGGAAACGCCAGTGCGGCCGGGCGTGTTGGCGTTGCACCGCCTGCCGGGGAGGATTGGGAGACCAACCTGCCCAACCCGCCCCTGCCCGCGCGTAGCGCGCCC